>JAYVLW010000658.1:0-3103 GCA_043759315.1 Myxococcales bacterium | reverse complement strand
TTTCAGACCGCTTCCGCGTGTCGGCGCAGGTTGTAGTGGCGAAAGCTGCCCACGGCGATCCAGATCGCCCCGTAGGCGACCGCGTAAGTGCCGATCGCGCGGCTGAGCTCGTCGAACATCGAGGCCCAGAACGGGTCCTGGGACCGGGTGAAATAGATGACCAGCCCGACGACAACCGCGATCCCACCGATCCCTGCGCCGACGCGCGGGAACACGTAGGGGATCGCCAGGGCGACGATCATGAGGGTCAGGACGAGCGCAGGAAGCGGCAGGATGTCGAACATGCCACAGCGATCCGCATTGGTCGGACCATTCGCCAACGTGTTGTTTCCCGAGGGTACTCCCGACCATCGTGAATGCGCCGACCCGCTTCCGTGAACGAGGCCCGTTCACGGGTCCGCCCATTTCCCGGACAATCGCCGGGAAGCTGGGGTCGGACCCTCAGGGGAGCGCGCGCTTGGTCGCGTCGAGGAGGGGCTGCGTGGTCACCGGCTTGCCCGTCGCCAGCTGCATCCACTGATCCGGGAGGATGTTGCCGATCTTGCAGACCCGCTCGAACTCCTTCGCGAAGGTCGCCTTGTCCTTGCCGGCGACGTGCTCCTCGACCTGGAACGCGATGACGTGCCCGACGACGTAGTTGAAGAGGTACAGCGGCGACGTGATGGTGTGGCTGTAGATGCCGAGCAGCGGCGTGTCCTTACCGCCGAGGATCGGTGCGTAGTACTTGTTCCAGGTCTCGCGCGCGATCCGGTTCGTCGCATCCTTGAGCTCGGCCGCCGTCGCACTCGGGTGGTCGTACAGCCAGTGCCAGACGTCGATCTCGACGAGCGCGGAGCCCGCGATCTCGCGGGTGTTCCAGAAGTCGGCGAGGACTCGCTTGTTCTCCGCGTCGCCCTTCGGCCGCGGCTTGCCGAGGAGCTCGAGCGCGCGGGCCTGGAACAGGAAGGCGAGCGCCTCGGTGAACGCCGTGTTCGGCACGCCCTGGAGCAGCGTGTGATCGACGTCGTAGAGCGAGAACGTCTGCTCGACGTTGTGGCCGAGCTCGTGGATCGCGATGTTGTAGCCCTTGTAGAGCATTCCGACCGGCTCGATGCGCGTGCGCAGGTGCGCCTTGTCGGTGCGGCGCTGCGCCTCCATCGCGTGACCCGCGCCGCGCGATGGATCGACGGTGATGTGCTCGGACAGGTACTTCGCTCGTGCGGTCGAGAACCCGAGGCCGGCGAGGATGCGCGGGAGGTCCTTCTCGAACGCGGCAGCCTTCGGATACTTCTTCTTCGTGATCGCGTCGAGGTCGGCCTCTGGCGTGGTCCCCGCGTTGAAGTCGAACCACAGATCGTGTGGCTGCAGGGGCCGGCCGAGCTTGGCCTGCGCTGCCTTCGCGGCGCCGGCAGCGAGCGGCGACTCGAGCACCTCCACGAGCAGCGCGCGCACCCGAGCCTCGGGCATCTCGGCGGCGCCGAACGCGCGGTCCATCTTCGTCGGCGCCAGCGGTGAGAACTTGTCGACCGCGCGGGCGGCTTTGAAGTGCTCGATCACGCGCACGAACCGGCTATCGGGCTCGCGTGCATCGGCCGCGGCGGTCGCGCGATCCTTGGGCGCATCCGCCTCGATCTCCGCGGCCGGGGCGACGGTGACCTTGTTCGTGAACGGATCCCAGTCGAGGCGCGGGTTGTCGATCACCGCTTTCGGGATGGTCTGCGTCACGATCCGCTCCATCACCTTCGCGATCGTGCGCTGCTTCGCGAGGCCCTCGGCGTCCGCGTAGTTCGCCTTCAGCTCGTCGCGAAGGTTCCAGTGCGTGATCAGGTGCTTTCCCGACGGAAACCGGCGCTTCCCGTCCTCGGACAGCACGTGGTGCATCCACAGGTAGTAGCCGGCGATGTACTGATCGCCCGCGACCTCGGCGCTCGTCACCGCGGCGGCGAGGTCGCCCGGGATCCGGCTCTCGACCATGTGGGTCAGCCGGAGCTCGGCCCACGTCCGGCGATCGTACTTCGCCGCATCGCGCACGCGATCGGCGAGCGTGGTCACCGGGAAGTTGAGCAGCACCGCGAACGCGACCTTCGAATGAAACAGATCGTCGACGAGGTGCGCGCTCGCGTCGTAACTGGCGAGCAGCTCATCGATGGGGAGCATCGGCCCGGTGTCCACCTCGGTCGCCCATCGCACCGTGCGGCCGAGCTCCAGGAAGTGGCCGCGGATCTGCTCGACCGTCGCCTCCATGCGCGCGAACAGCGCATCGCGGTCCTTCGGATCCGCCACGAACTGCGCGAGGCAGAACGCGACGAAGTCCCCATCGTCGGCGCGCCACAGCGCGGCCGCCTGATCGACGCCCTTCCCGATCCGTTCGGTGCTGGCGGCACCGTGCTTCGCGACGAGCTTCGCCTTCGCGTCGGCGATCACGTCCTTGCTCACGGTGCCGGCCGCCGGTGGTGACGGCTCGGGCTCCGGCGCCGAAGCGCGGGTACAGGCGGAGACGATCAGCAGTGACAGGACGGTTCGCGTGAGCACGAACGCGTCATATCACGCGTCACATCACCACTTCGGGGCCCACTCGCGACTACGGAGCCGGGGCGTCGTCGGCCGGAGCCGCGTCGTCATCGTCATCCGAGTCATCGACGTCCGCGTTGATCGCGTCCTCGTCGAGATCATCCTCTTCGTCATCCGCAGCATTGACCGTCGGGGCCTGCTTGCCCGGCTGGTCCTTCTTCACGGCCTGCGCCGCCTGCGCCT
The DNA here is from genome assembly GCA_043759315.1 of Myxococcales bacterium. Taxonomy (GTDB): domain Bacteria; phylum Myxococcota_A; class Polyangia; order Haliangiales; family Haliangiaceae; genus JABFXX01. The sequence continues at coordinate 370 of JAYVLW010000658.1, read as the reverse complement.
GCGCAGCCTGGGCCTTCTTGGCCTCCTGCGCCTTGCGGACCACACCCGGCTTGGGCGCGATCACCATGATCATGCGACGGCCTTCCATGTTCGGAGTCGCTTCGACGGTGGCGATATCCGCGCACAGCTCGACCACGCGGTTGAGCACGTTCATGCCGGTCTTCGGGTGCGTGATCTCGCGACCGCGGAACACCACGGCGAGCCGGACCTTGTTGCCACCTTCGAGGAACCGACGGACATGCTTCACCTTGAAGGCCATGTCGTGCTCCTCGGTCTTCGGGCGGAACTTGATCTCCTTCGTCTCGACCGTCGAAGCGCGCTTGCGAGCCTGCTGCTTCTTCTTCGCTTCCTCGTACTTGTACTTGCCGTA
>JAYVLW010000657.1:0-3144 GCA_043759315.1 Myxococcales bacterium | reverse complement strand
TGGTCTGCCTGCTGCTCGACCGCATCGATGCCGGCGTGCTCGCCGCGGCGCCGAAGCTTCGCGTGGTCGCGAACTGCGCGGTCGGCGTCGATAACATCGACCTCGCCGCCGCCGCTGCAGCCGGCGTCACCGTGACGAACACCCCCGATGTCCTGACCGAGACCACCGCCGAGCTCGCCTTCGCGCTGATGCTCGCCGCGGCGCGCCGGATTGGCGAGGGCGAGCGGCTCGTGCGCTCCGGGGCGTGGGGTGGCTGGGCGCTCGATCAGCTGCTCGGCATCGAGCTTCACGGCAGGACGCTCGGGATCCTCGGCTTTGGCCGGATCGGCCAGGCGATGGCTCGCCGTGGCCTCGGCTTTGGCATGCAGGTGATCTACGCAGATCCCCACGCGGTCTCGGCCGCGGGCTGTACGCGGGTCACCGTGGACGAGCTGTTCGCCGGCGCCGACGTGGTCAGCCTGCATTGCCCGCTGACCGCGGAGACCCGCCAGGTGGTGGATGCGCGCCGGCTCGGGCTGATGCGCCCGACCGCGATCGTGGTGAATACGGCCCGCGGCGACTGCGTCGACGAAGGAGCCTTGATCGACGCGCTGACCGCCGGCCGATTGTTCGGGGCGGGCCTCGACGTGTTCGTGGGGGAGCCCAGGATCGATCCGCGCCTCCAAGCCTGTCCCCGGCTGGTCTTGGCGCCGCACATCGGATCGGCTACCACCAAGGCTAGAACCTCCATGGCCCAGCTCTGTGCCGATGCGGTGATCGCGGTCCTCTCCGGCCGGCGGCCGACCAACGTGGTGACCGCGTGAGCGACCCGCAGATCCTGCTCGTCACCAGCTCCGGCGCCGCGTCGTCGGCCGTGGTCCCGGTGCTCGCGGCGATCGAGGCCGCCGGGATGCGGGTGCGCGCCATCGATGTCGGCAACGCCGGCGGCGGGGGAGGCGGCATGGCGGATCGCGTGCGGCGAGCGTTGCTCGGCGAGAACGCGGAGCGGAGGCTCAAGCGCGAGCTCGAGACGAGCCCACCGGACGCCGCGGTCGTGTTCGATCCGCACGCCGCGATCGCGCTGACCGTGGCGCGTGATCAGGTGCCCGCGATCGCCGCGCTCGCAGCGCCGGTGATCGGCGTCGTCGGCGAGCTCGAGCCTGCCGAGGCATGGGCGAAGACCGATTGCGATCGGTTCGTTGCCGTCGATGACATCGCCGCGGTCGCGCTGGCCGATGCGGGCGTCGAGGGAGAGCGCATCCTCGTGGTCGGGGCGATCGGCGAGCGGGTGTTCGCGGAGGCCGGCGCGCAGGAACGCGCCGCGCTGCGCACCCGGTTCAAGCTGACAGGCAAGGTCGCGCTCGTCGACGTGGCGGGCCTGGGCGCGGAGCACACCGGCTCGCTGGCGCTGCAGCTCTCCCTGCTCGATGGCCATGATGCGATCCAGTACCTGTTCGATGCCGGCACCGATGCCGAGGTCGCCGCCGTGCTCCGTCGACAGGTGCCCGCGCTCGGGCTGCGCGGCAAGCTGTTCGGTGCCACCGCGGACGCCGCCCTGCTGTGGCGCGCGGCGGACGTGATCGTCGGACGGCCGAAGCCCGAGGTGATCGCCCGGGTGCTCCTCGTCGGCGGCAAGCTGGTCGCGCTGGTCGACGATCAGATCGCTGGTGCGGCGCAGCTCGCCGCCGCCCTCGAAGTTCGGAAGCGCGCGATCAGCGCGAAGGGCCTGCTCCTGCTCGCGAGCGCGCTCGACTCCGCGTTCGGCGGCAGCGCGCCACCGCCCACCGCGGATGGCGCAGATCAGATCGCCGACATCGTCGCCGCGGTCAGCGCCGACAAGCGCGGCGTGATCGACGAGCGCCGCGCCGCCGCCAACGCGGCCACGCGCGATCGCGTCCGGGCCGCCAGCGCGGCTGCGAACGCGGCCGCGGCCGCGGGTGCGATGCCGGGCGAGCTCGAAGATCTGGGCGGAGCGCCCCCCGAGCCGGGGCCCGAGCTCGATCCCGCGGAGATCGCGCGGCTGCGCACCGAGGTGCAGCAGCGCAAGACCGAGATGACGAAGTCGATGATGGCCTCCCGCGATGCCGCGACGAAGCTCTCCGAGCAGGCGAAGGCCGCCACCGAGCGCGGCGCCGCCGACGAGGCCGCACAGCTCGAGCGGCGCGCAGATGGCGAGCGCGCGAAGATGCACTCGCTCCTCGGCGAGCTGTCGACGCTCGAGAGCGAGCTCGCCGAGCTGGAGCGCGTCGCGAAGCAGTTCGAGCACGCGCCGCGCCCGCCGCGCTCCGAGCGCCCGAGCTCGAGCAGCAGCAGCGACGACGACTCCGAGCCCGCCCCCCGTCGCGCGCCGGCGCCGAGCATCGACGACGCGCTGAACGACCTCAAGCGTCGCGCCGGCACGCCCGGTGCGAGCACCGCCGGTGCACCGAAACAGGCGGCGCCGAAGGCGTCGGGGACGACGGGCAAGACGAAGGCCCAGGGCGGCAACGTCGACGACGAGCTCGCGGCGCTCAAGAAGAAGATGCAGAACGCACCCCCGAAGAAGAAGCCATGACCCGCGCCCTCGCCTTGTGCGCGCTCGTCCTCGTCGCCGGTTGTCCAGACTCCGGGAGCCGCCCCCAGCCCAAGGGCACCGGCACGACTCCTCCCACGCCCAGCCGCGTCGATCCGCCGCCCGTGCATCGCCATGCCGCGCACGAGCATCCGCACGGCGCGCACCCGCATGCCGGCAACGATCACCACCACCACCCACATCCGCACCCGCATCTCGCGGGCCAGAACAACCATCACCACCCGTACTGAGGATCCGTGGGACGGCTCGAGGACATCATCGCGCGCAACCGCAACCCGAAGGGGAACCGCGAGCGGATGATGGTTGGCATCGGGATGAGCGTGTTCATCCTGATCATCCTCGCGCTCATGGTGTTCACGGATCTCGGCAAGCGCCCCGATCCCACGCCACCGAGCAAGGACCACCACGTCGACGATGTTCCGCTCAGAGCGCCCCGCGCGAAGTGAGACTCCGAGCTACGGGACGGGAATCGACCGCCAGGATGGGCGAGACGATGGAATCAGCAGGGCCGGATCACCGGCGAGCCTCCCGAGCTCGTCCTCGGTCAGGAGCGCGCCGCGCAGCTCGTAGCGGCGCGGGACCACGAGGGCGAA
>JAYVLW010000656.1:0-7894 GCA_043759315.1 Myxococcales bacterium | reverse complement strand
CGCGCGTTGCTCGCCAAGCGCAATCCGCTGATCGTGGAATCACACGCACGGGTTCGGATCGAGACTCGGATCCAGACCCTGATCGAGGCGATTCTCGCGGTGGTAGCCAGCCGCACGGTCGCGATCTCCGCGGCCGAGCGTGCGCTCATCCTGGCCGAGCGCGACCCTGCACGACTTGCGCGCTGGCTCGCAGCGGCGGGAACCTGCGTGGATGTGACGTCGTTGCTTGACGAGAGCTGAGCACGAGCCGTGCGCCGTGGCGGAGCATCGCGGTCGGTGCCGTCAGTTGAGGAGCGCTTCTTCTTTCCCGTCTTTGTCGGCCTTCTGCTCCGTCTTGGTCTCCGGCTTCGCGCCGGTCTCGGAGACGGGCTTGAGGCCGGTCTCGGAGACGGGCTTGAGGCCGGTTTCGGACACGGGCTTGAGGCCGGTCTCGGAGATCGGAAGCAGAGGGATGCGCGAGCTCGAAGCCTCGGCCTTCGCCGAAGCCGCGGCCTGCGCGAGGCGCTTCGCGTTGCGCTCGAAGATGAACTGCGTGATGTACGGGAAGCCGACGTGGATGCCGTTGAGCTTCGGCGCGATCGTCGCTTGCAGGCCGAACATGATCACCGCGGCGCGCTCGACGTAGAACCAGCCCTGGGGATAGGCGATCGACTTCATGAGCTGGCGGAGCTCGTCGCGCTTCATGTCCGGATCGGAGAGCTGGTCGGCGACCTTCGGATCGATCTTCGAGAAGTCCGTGATGTTCAGGTTGAGCAGCTTCTCGAAGTACTTGCGCACGGTGCGTTCGAGCAGCTCGCGATCGCCGTTCGGATCGATGAAGCCCATCGTGTTGATGCCCTGCACGACCAGGTCGTCCTTGCGGGTCATCAGACCCTGGAGGATGTCGAACATGCCATCGGCAAGGTTATCGGAGAGCTCCGTGGCCGAGCCGAGATCGAGGACCACGATCCGGACCTGGCCCTCGGGACCCTTCTGCACGAAGAAGTTTCCAGGGTGTGGATCGGCGTGGAAGAAGCGATCGATGAACAGCTGCTTGTAGAACACCTTCGTCAGCTTCGTGGCGACGTCGTACGGATCGAGCTCGAGCTTCTTGAGCGCGTCCTTCTTGGTCATCTTGACGCCGTCCATGAACGTCATCGTCATGACGGTGCCGCTCGACCACTCCGGGTAGACCTTCGGGAACAGCGTATCGGGGTCGTTCGCGAAGTTCGCCGCCATCCGCTCGATGCAGCGCGCCTCGTTCGCGAGATCGGTCTCGCGCTGCAGCATGTCCGCGAGCTGCTCGTGGACGCGGGAGATCTGCTGGATCGGGACGAAGTTCTTGTAGACGCCGAGCGCCCAGCTGAGGACCTTGAGGTCGATCTTGATGATCGTCGCCACGTTCGGATAGAGGATCTTCACCGCGAGGCGCTCGCCAGTGGGCGTGGTCGCTTCGTGGACCTGGCCGAGCGATGCGGCCGCGATCGGCTCCTCGGTGAACGTGGTGAAGCAGTCGTGCGGCTGCCTCTTGAACGACTTCACGAACGTCGCCTTGATCTTCTTGTAGGACTGCGGCGGCACGTCATCCTGCAGACCCTCGAGCTCCTCGGTGTACTCGCGTGGCAAGAACGTCCCCATCACGGAGAGGATCTGGCCGAGCTTGATGTACACGCCGCGCAGGCGGACGAAGCCCTTGTACATGCGCTTCGCGTTGCGCCGGTGGATCTTCTTCCAGCGCTCCTTCGTATCGCGGCGCGATGGCCACAGCCTCGCCCACGACACCTGCCACAGGTAACTGAGGAAGATGACGGCGAAGACGCGCGTGGCGCGAAGGAGTCTAAGCGCAGCCCACATACTCTGAGTGCAGTCTGCGATGGTAGCATTCCGTGCGAGGCGGACCTCCTCGATCGCGCGGTGAAGTGGGTCGCCGACCGCAGTCCGACATCTGCACAACGCACGCGGAGACCGACGCTGGTGCGCACGGGCGCACGGTTCGCCCCCGCGGAGCTCGTGAGCTGGCGAGTGAGCGCACGACCGAGCGCATACGATCGGCTGTCCTCGTGATTGGCGGATCGGCGGGCAGGAGCCGTGACGCACTGCGCTCCGAGAACACACGACGAGCCGCGACCGACAGTTCAGCGATCGGGCATGTGGACGATCCCGGGATCATTTTTGATCGTGAGTGATCTCGTGTGGATCGCGCGATCGCCCGTCGGGATCTGCTGTTCGGTTGTCAGGGCCGGATCGTATATCTGCACGCGTCAAACGGGAGTCCAGGGCTAGTAGGTTAGCCTTGACGATGCCCTACCCGTAGCGTAAGGAAAGATCATGGCCAAGAAGCAGACTCGGCGCAGCATCAGTGTGAGCAGGACGACCTACGAGCGACTGAAGGCGTTTTGCGAGGCCAACAACATCTCGATGAGCCAGCTGGTCGAGACTCGCGTGAATGACTTCCTGGGCGAAGGGTCCGTGATCATTCCGGCGAGCAACCCGACCCCCTCGGCCCCGCGCCCGGTGATGCCCGCCGCGCCGCGTCCGTCGGCGTCGATCGGGTCGTCGATCGGCTCGGGAGGCTCCGCTCCGGTGAAGCCGTCGGAGACCGCCGCCCCGCGCCCATCGAGCCCCGCGATTCCGATGACCTCGGCTGCCGCGCGCTTCGCGGTCGATCCGCCGCCGCCCATCCTCAAGCCGAAGCAGACGGACACCAACGCGCCAAAGCCGGCCGAGAAGCGTCCCGACCAGATCTTCACGTTCTAGTCGTCGCAGTCCCCGTCGGTCATCTTCGAACGTCGCCACCGCAACGCGGTCCGGCGACGTTCGTCGTTTTGGAGCTGGTCACGCCCGAAAAATAGAACGGCCCGGGACAGCCCGGGCCGTTTGCTCATTCACTTTCCCGAACCCTGTGTTCAGGGCACGAGGATCATCCGAGGGTTCGATACCCACGAACTGTGCTGGGGAAGGCTAAGAGGTCCCCCTCAGCGAGCTGGTGCGTTTTCTTGGCATGTCTTCAGTCCTCCCCTGGCATTAGCCAGAAGCCCAACAGCGCGGCCCGCCGGCCCCCCGCACCTGCAGAATTGCAGATACGGCGACAAGGCAGCGGTTCCCGGAGTTGGGCCTTCGTAATGGGCACATCGGCCCGTTGCGAAGACCCCAAGCAGATGTCCAAACGGTCATCGCGTTGAGTTCTCGGCGACGCGAGTCGCAAGACCATTGTAGGGGAAGTCGACCCGATCCGCCAGTGGCGGGAGAGCCTGTGCTATGGAGGCGCGGTCAGACCATGACCACGCGCCCCACCAAGCAGCTGGAGACGTTCCCGAACCCGAAACCGGGTCGCGAGTATCACATCCAGTTCGACTGCCCGGAGTTCACCTGCCTGTGCCCGATGACGGGGCAGCCGGACTTCGCAACCATCCTGATCGACTACGTTCCGGACGCGCTGTGCGTCGAGCTCAAGAGCCTGAAGCTGTACCTGTGGAGCTACCGCAACGAGGGCGCCTTCCACGAGGCGGTCACGAATCAGATCTGCGATGACCTGGTCGCCGCGGTGAATCCGAGATCGATCACGGTGACCGGCAAATTCTGGATGCGCGGCGGCATCACGACGAACGTCGTCGTGACCCACACGAAGTAGCTCAGCTACTGACCGCCGCCGAACATGCCCATGATCTGGTTCGCGATCCCGCCGACCTGCGCGCCGATCTGCTGACCCTTCTCGCCGTCGACCATGCCGCCGATCTGGCTCGCGATCCCGGCGATGTCGAAGCCACCCGCACCGCCTGTGGCGGTCGCGAGCTCTGAGGGAGAGAGCGAGGGGAGCGCATCGGTGTGGGCGTGATCGGGCATGCTCGTGACTGGTGCAGCGCGTGTGCCTGCGCGCGCCCGAGTGATTCCATGCGGTTCCGTGGGCGGCGTGTTGCCTCCGGGACGCAGGCGCATCGCGCAGTCGGCGGCGATCGCTGTGCGCGAAGGTCAGCGTGTGAACAAGAGCTGGTGGTCACCGAGCGAGCGCGACGCGAAGGCGGCCTCGCTGAACGCGAGGTACATGAGCCAGGTCCGGATGAACGGCGTGTCGAAGCCGAGCGCGCGGATGCGCGGCAGGTTCGTGAGGAACTTCGCGCGCCAGGCGCGGAGGGTGGGGCCGTAGGAGCTGCCGATGTCCTCGCCGCCGGCGAGCGTGAGACCGAACGGCGCGCTGGCTCGGCGGATCACCTCGAGCGACGGGATGCACGAGCCAGGGAAGATGTACGTCTGCATCCAGTCGACACGCGTGCGATACGCCTCGAAGCGATCGTCGGGCATCGTGATCGTCTGCAGCGCGAGGCGCCCGCCCGGTGCTAGGACGCGCGCGCAGGTGGCGAAGAACCGGGGGAGGTACTCGTACCCCACGGCTTCGAGCATCTCGATCGAGACGACCTTGTCGAACATGCCGTCGAGATCGCGGTAGTCGCGAAACTGGATCGAGACGCGATCGGCGAGGCCAGCCGCGGCGACCCGCTCGCTCGCGAGCTGGTGCTGCTCGCGCGAGACGGTGATCGCCGTGACCTTGCAGCCGCGTGTCTTCGCGGCGTGGATCGCCATGCCGCCCCAACCGCAGCCGATCTCGAGCAGGTGGTCGCTCGATGACAGCGCGAGCGCGTCGCACAGCCGCTCGAGCTTTGCGTGCTGCGCCTGGGCGAGCGACATCGCCGGATCGGGCCAGTAGCCGCACGAGTACGCCATCGTCTCGGCATCGAGGAACAGCCGGTAGAACTCGTTGCCGAGATCGTAGTGAGCGTGGATGTTGCGCTCGGAGCCCGCCTGCGTGTTCTCGGCCCGCCGATGGCGAAGCAGCGACGGTAGCTGTGCAATCCTCGTCAGCGGCGTCTCGGCGCCGCGTGCCGCAGTGCCGCGCAGGAACACGCGGAGCACGGCGACCAGGTCCTCGCTCGACCACTCGCCCGCGACGAACGATTCGCCACCACCCATCTCGCCACGCAAGAGCAGGCGAAGAAACAGGCGATCGTCGTGCACGCGTGCGACGGCGTCCGCCGGGCCCGCGCCGCCGAGCCGAACCATCTCGCCCGAGGGCATCGCGAGATCGAGCCGACCACCTGCCCAGGTAGCGCGTAACCGGGCGAGCAGCGCCCAGCGCACGAGCTGCCCCGCCGGCGGCACCAGGCGCGGCAGCGGAGCGATCAGAGGATGTGCGAGGATCGCGGTCACCCTCCAGCACCCTACTGCATGTTTCGCTGTCTGTGATCCACTCTGGCCGACAGCTCGTACTGGCGATCATGAGCACCAGGCGATGGATCAGCCTCGCTGTAACCTTTGCGGTCGCCATGGCATCAGCGTTCGCTCTGACCATCGGTCAGGCCGCCTGGAGCCGCTGACGGCGGCGAGGACATGGGCGCAGTGCGCGATGGCCGGTCGGGTCAGCTGTGCGTCGTACGGATCGCCGCGGCCGCGAACAGCGAGGCCGTGACTCGTCGCGCACCTGACGATCATTGCGACCGTCAGGCGTCGCCGCCGTAGTCTGGTTCGAAGTCCAGATCGCGCGCGTCTTCCTCCGTCTCCTCCTCGAGAATATCCTCGTCCTCGAGATCGATGACGTCATCGTCAGTGCGCTCGACTGCGTGCGCCTTGCCGATCAGAAGGTCGCCGTCGTCCTTGCCGGATTCGATGTCTGTGCGGTCCATGTATCCGAGTGTGAGCAAGGGCGGTGCCAGCGGCGCAGGCGGTCGATCGCACGCGTGCGCTGAGGTCTCATGTCTCGGGGAGCGGGCGGTGATCGGCGCCGGGGCGGCGATAGGGCACGCCGAGGAGGCGGAGCTTCACGGCCTCGAGGTGGATCAAGCCGATCACCTGCGCGGTCATCAGCGGGTATCGCACGGCCGCGGCGAGCAGCGCGCGATCACTGAGGACACGCCGCACACCAGAGACGTGCGCGACGAACACGCGGTCACCCGCCGGCGTGTCGACGTGCATGGTGATCCCGATGGTCTCGCCATCGAGTGGCGCCGCGAACCAGAATTCGTAGCAGCGCTCGCCGTGCAGGAAGGGCGAGACGAACAGCTCGCGCGGTGCGCGGAACCCGACGCGGGCGCCAGGGCTGGAGATCCGCTGCGCGGGGCCGAGCACGTACCGATAGCGCCCACCGTAGGTGTTGTTCACCTCCGCGACGACCGTGGCGAGCGCGCCGCTCGCGTCGTAGCCGAGAAAGAAGCTGACCGGGTTGAACACGTAGCCGAACACCCGGAGGTTCGTGACGAGGCGGGTGGTGTGCGGCTGCGGGAGATCGTGCGCGGCGAGCACGTGCGCGTGTGCTGCCGCGAGCCCGCCTGCGCCATCCTCGTAGTCGCGGTCGTGGAGTGCGAACAGATTCGTGCCGCCGTGCGAGAACAACCGGAGATCTCGATCGAGTGCGGGAAGCTCGTCGAGATCGATCGCCGCCATGTAGACCGGGTACCTGAACGTCCGGCGTGCGAGATGATCGCGTCGCGTGTGTACGAGATCACCGCGGTAGAGGGACGAGCGCGTCATCCGCGATGCTCGTCCGCGATCGCACTCGCCGCGGCGGCCAGACCGGAGCGCAGGCCGTCCTCGTGGAAGCCGAAGCCGAAGTGGGCGCCTGCGTAGTACGTACGCTGCGCCCCGCCGATGCGAGGTAGCTCGGCTTGCGCCGCGAGCGCATCGCGATCCAGCTGCGGGTGCGAGAACACCACCTCGTGGAGGCTCGCGCGCGGTCGCGTCCGGGGATTCAGCGTGACGAGGTACGGAGGATCCGCGGGGAGACCCTGGAGGCGCGACATCGAGTACGTCACGGCGACCCGCGCGGTCTCTGGATCCGCGACGTAGTTCCACGAGGCGTGGGCCGCGGACCGGCGCGGCAGGAAGGCGGGATCGCGGTGCAGCACCGTGGTGTTGTCGCTGTAACGGAAGGCGCCGAGCACGCGGCGCTCGTCGTCGGTCGGCGCTGCGAGCAAGGACAGCGCGGTATCTGCGTGGGTGGCGAGGATGATCCGATCGTAGCGCCGCTCGCGTCCCGCGGCGATGACCGTGACGCCGCGCGGATCGCGATGAACCGCGGCGACCGGTGTGGCGAGCTCGAGGGCGAACCTCCGCGCGCGCAGCTCGGCGAGCAGGGCATCGACGTAGCGCTGGCTCCCACCGACGATCGTGCGCCACGCGAGCGGCCGCACGGTGCGCAGCATGCCGTGCTGATCGAGGAACCGGAGATAGGTCTCCGCGGGGAAGGCGCCGCAGCGATCCGGCGCGAGCGACCACAGCGCGGCGGCGAGCGGGACCAGGAACCGGTCGCGCAGCTCGCGCGACGCACCCGTGGACGTCACGTAGTCGTCGAGCGAGAGCCCCGCCGTGGCGCCCGCCTCCAGATCGCGGCGCGCGCGGCCGAGAAAGCGCACGACCTCGACGAGGAACCGCCAGTGCCGGAGCGAGCCGAGCAGCCGGCGATCGGCGAACAGGGATGACAGGCTCTCGCTGCCCCACTCGAGATCCTCGTGCGGCAGCGAGACCGAGAACGACATCGCGGTGGGCCGCGTCTCGATCCCGAGCTCGCCGAGCATGCGGAACATGTGCGGGTAGCGCTCGCGGTTGCAGACGATGAAGCCCATGTCGACGGCGACGCCGTCGGCTTCGACGGTGTAGACGTGGCCGCCGGGGCGGGGGGCCGCCTCGAACAGCGTGACGTCGTGCGCGCGGCTGAGCGCGCGTGCGGCACCGAGGCCGGCGATCCCCGAGCCGACGATCGCGATCCTCATCGGGGCGCGTCGCCAAGGACGTTGCCGCGGAACCGCACCGGGGTGGTCGGTGCGGTGCCGTGCGCGTCGCGCAGCTCGATCGAGAGCTCGAGCGTGGCGCCGCGGATCGCGTCGGCGGCGACCACCGTGAGGGGCACCAGCAGCTCGCGCGAGCTGGC
>JAYVLW010000655.1:0-12112 GCA_043759315.1 Myxococcales bacterium | reverse complement strand
AGCGGGCACTTGTCCGCGTTGTCGAGGATGCCGTCCTTGTCGTTGTCGTTCTCCGGGCAACCGTCGTCGTCCTGGAAGCCGTCCTTGTCCTCGGCCTCGGTCGGGCACTTGTCGTTCGGATCGAGGATGCCGTCGGCGTCGTTGTCCGGCTCCGGGCAACCATCGTCGTCCTGATACGCGTCCTTGTCCTCGGGATCGGTCGGGCACTGGTCGGCGGCGCCACGGATGCCGTCCTTGTCCGGATCGTCGTCCTTCGGCTCTTCCTTCTCGACGACCACCGTGTTGCCGCGGCCGAAGTCGACGTAGAACGACGCCATGGCCTCGAAGTCCGTCGCGACCTTCGAGACGTCCTTGCTCGGCGGCGTGTCGTTCTTGCTCGACGGCACGATCAGGAGGCGCGCATCGCCGCGAACACCCCAGTTGGCGCCGACGCGGTACTTGAGGCCAACGCCGAAGTAGAACGCCGAGTCGGTGTCCTCCTCGATGTTCTTGGTGACGTCGTTCTTGAAGTTGCCGTTCGAGGTCGACACGACGCTGAACGCGCCGGCGCCCGCGAGCACGAACGGGATGGCCTTGTTGGTCGGGTCACCCGCGCGGAACTGCGCGACGAGGTGGGCCCGGTACGTCAGGTTCGTGATGCTGTAGTCGTAGTCGCGCGCGACCGTGGGGATCACGCCGAACTCGCCCTCGACGCCGATGATGTCGGTGAAGAACACGCCGACCCGGACGCCGAACAGGAACGAGTTGCGCTCGCTCGGGGCCTGCGGGGTGTCCTGCACACCGAGCTCGTTCTGCTCGTTGAACACGTGCACGCCGGCCATTCCGCCGATCTCGACATTGGCGTCAGCCGATGTCGCGAACGCACCGAGGGACACCGCCACCACTGCTACCGCCGAGGTCGACAATCGCTTCATTCTGCAATTCGTAACTCTCCCCTGAGGCGACTTCCACCGATCCGGGCAGTCATCTGAGCCATTTCTATAAGGATTAGATCGTACGCATGGTAAGCACCCGCTCCCGTGCCGAACCGCCTGACGACGGAGAGCTCCCCGTACCTGCGCCAGCACGCCGACAATCCTGTCGAGTGGTGGCCCTGGGGTGCCGCCGCCTTCGCCGAGGCAAAGCGCACCGACAAGCCGGTGTTCGTCTCGATCGGATACGCCGCCTGCCACTGGTGCCACGTGATGGCGCACGAGAGCTTCGAGCACGCGGAGACCGCGAGGCTGATGAACCAGCACTTCATCAACGTGAAGGTCGACCGCGAGGAACGCCCCGATGTCGACGCGATCTTCATGAACGCGATCCAGGTGCAGGGCGAAGGCGGCGGCTGGCCGCTGTCCGCGTTCTGCTTGCCCGACGGGCGGCCATACTTCCTCGGCACCTACTTCCCCCGCGAACCGAGGTTCGGGAGGCCGAGCTTCCGCGAGCTCGTCGAGGCGATGGCGGACGCGTATCGCTCGCGGCGCGCCGACGCCGAGGACAACGCGCTGGCGCTGATCGACGGCCTCGCGCGGGTCGACGCGCACTATCGGCGCGGTGCGCATGGCGCCGACCCGAAGGGCCTCACCGCATCGCTGCTGATCACGGCCGGCACGCAGCTCGCGGAGCGCTGCGATCCCAAGCACGGCGGGATGGGAGGCAAGCCCAAGTTCCCGTCGAGCTCGAGCCACGAGCTGCTGGCGCGTGCAGGGCGGTTTCCGTTCGGTCAGCCGGCGAAGGCGGCGTTCGAGATGTGGGCCAAGGGCATGGCCGAGGGCGGGCTCTACGATCATCTCGGAGGTGGGTTCGCGAGGTACTCCGTCGACGAGCGGTGGCTCGTGCCGCACTTCGAGAAGATGCTGTACGACCAGGCGCAGCTGCTCGGGATCTACGCGGATGTCGTCACGCAGGGAGGCCCGTTCGCGGCGAGGGCCACAGAGGTGATCGCGGAGACCGTCGCGTTCCTCGAGCGCGAGCTCTCCGATCGCGAGGGCGGACTGTGGTCGTCACTGGATGCGGATAGCGAGGGCGAGGAGGGGAAGTTCTACGTGTTCACCGCCGACGAGGTGCGCACGGCGCTCGGCAAGATGAGCGCGATCGTGTTCAGCGCGGCGTATGGGGTGACCGAGGGTGGGACGTTCGAGCATGGCTCGAGCGTGCTGGCCCGGGTCACGCCGCGCGCCTCCGTGGGGGAGGAGGAGCAGCTGGCGGCGCTCCGCGAGCGGCTGTTCGCGACACGCGGGGCCCGCGTTCGGCCCAGCACCGACGACAAGGTGCTCGCGTCGTGGAATGGGCTCGCGATCAGCGGGCTCGTCGCCGCGTGGAAGGCCACGGGGCAGCCCGCGGCGCTCGCGCTCGCCGTGCGCGTGGCAACGTTCCTGCGTACGTCGATGATCGGCCCGCGATCAGAGCTCGGGGGTGCTTCGCTCGCGCGAGTGTTTCATCAGGGCGCGACCAAGCTCGATGGAACCCTCGAGGACTACGCGTTCGTCGCCGACGGCTTCCTCCAGCTCGCCGAGGCGACCGGGGACCGCACGTGGTGGGACCATGCCGCGGCGCTCGTCGCGACCTCACTGCAGCGCTTTGTTACCGAGGAAGACGGCGTCGTCGTCATGTATCTCGCGCCCGCCGGCGATCCGCTGCTCGCCCATCGGCCCGAGTCGCACCAGGACGGCGCGATCCCATCGGGGGCCGCCGTTCTCACCAAGGCGCTTCTGCGACTCGGGTTGGTCGCCGGTGACGCGCCCGCGCTCGCGCTCGCCGAGACGTACCTCGTCCAGCGTCTGGCCGGCGCCGCCGGCGTCAACGCCTGGGCTCAGGCTGCGCTGCTTGCCGCCATGGACTTGTATCTCCACGCCCAGGTGGTGGTCATCACCGAAGGCCGGGGACGCGAGGCGCTGGTCGCCGCCATGCGCGGAGTGTATGCGCCGACGACATGTCTCGCGGGGCCCTGGGCCAGCTCGTCCGTGCTCGAAGCGAAGACGCCAGCGTCGGACGGTGCCGCGCGCGCGTTCGTGTGCACGGGCCCGACCTGCGCGCCGCCGGTCACCGAGCCCGCGGCGCTCGTCCAGCTGCTCGCGGCCGGCCGGGTCTTGTGATAGTTCGATCCAGGGTAGGTCGTATGCGCGTCACGCTCCTGTTGTTCGTTCTCGCCACGCTCGGTGGACCAGCGCACGCCGGCACCAGTGATGGTGTCGTCGTCGAGTCGTACATCGGCACGCGCCCGGCAGATGCCGGGGCGACGATCACTCCGCTGCTCAACGAGCTCGCGCAGCGCCGGTACTCCATCGACCAGGACGTCAGTCGGCGCTACGAGGCGGGTGTGTCGCACAGCGCCGGGACCGTCACGTTGCCCACGTCGTTCGATGCCGACGTCGCCCGCGGCACGAAGCTGTGGGCGAACGGTAGCTTCACCGACGCGGTCGCGGTGCTCTCGCCGCTGGTCGAGGCGGCGCGCGCGGCGAGCGGCTCGCTGATCGGCAACAAGAAGGGGCGCGACAAGCTGATGGACGCGCTGATCGTCCTCTGGCTGTCGTACGACCGCCTCGGCGATCGGCTGCAGGCCGACAGCACGTTCGGTGAGCTGCTCCGCACGTTCCAGACCCCGTCGGTCAACGGTGGCCTGTTCGGGCAGGGCGCGGTGGCGGCGTTCCAGCAGGCCCAGAAGGCCGCGGCGAACGCGCCGAAGGGCAAGCTCGTCGTCCAGGTCGCGGACCAGAAGAGCGAGGTCTACATCAACGAACAGCTCGCGAGCACCGGCACCACCGCGAGAGATGTGCTCCCCGGCACGTACCGGGTCGTCGTGCAGCTCGGCCGTGCTCGCTCGCGCACGCACGAGGTCACGATCAAGCCAGGCGCCGACGTGATCCTCGAGGTCGATCCGGAGTTCGATCAGATCATTCGCACCGGCCCGTGGGTCGGCTTCGAGTTCATCGGCGCCACCCAGCGCGAGCGCCTCGAGGGGAGCTACGCGGCGGCGGTCGCCGAGGCGCTGCAGGAACCGTCGGCGGTCGTCGTCGGCATCGATGCCACACCCGCGAGCGGGCCGGTCCTGTTCGGCGCGCTGATCCTCCGCAACGGCCAGGAGGTCCGCCGTGCTCGCCTCGCGCTGTCGCCCGCGCCGAGCGCCGAGCGGCTCTCGGATCTCGCCGGGTTCCTCGTCGGCGACAAGAAGGCGAACACCGCCGGCCTCGACATCCAGCTCGACGGCGCCCTTCCGGCCGGCGGCAGGGGAGGATCCTCGATCGGCGGTCCCGGGCCTGGGCCGCGAGACAGCGGAGGAACGAGGTGGCGCGGCTGGCCGTGGCTGACCGGCATCGCAGCGGTGGCGGGGCTCGGCACCGGCGCGGTCCTGCTCGTGCTCGACGGCACGTGTCCAGGCGGCAAGACCGACATGAACTGCCCCGATCTCTACAGCACGTCCACGCCCGGGTACCTCGCGCTCGGCGGCGGCGCCGTGTTCGCGGCGATCACCGTGTATCTGATCATCAGCGCGCCGGACAAGCCCAGCAAGACCGCGTTCGTCGCACCCACCGCCGACGGCGGCGCGGTCGCCGGCATCGCGGGCAGCTGGTAGCCAGCGCCGCCGTCAATTCGCCGCGAGCTGCGAGCGTAGATCCTCGAGCACGCGCACCGGGGCGCGAACGACGAACCGCGTGCCTTCGTCGCCGTGCTCCTCGACGAGCACCGTGGTGCGCTCGTGGATCAGGTGCGCGATCTTCTGCATCGCGTACGGCACGGTGAGCTCGGCCTCCTCGAGCTTGCCGACGAAGTGTTCGAGCAACAGATCGCGCAGCTTCGCGACGTCGCCCTTGTCCCTCGCGGACAGCTGGATCGCGTTTGGATAGTGCGCGCGCAGGTTGGTGCGACCGACCTCGTCGACGCGATCGATCTTGTTGAGAATCAGCCAGCTCGGGACCTGGTCGGCCTCGATCTCGCGCAGCACCTCGCGGGTGACCGCGAGCTGATCGGCGTGCGCGGCATCCGCGGCGTCGACCACGTGGAGCAGGAGGTCAGCGGCGCCGGCTTCGTCGAGCGTCGAGCGGAACGACGCCACGAGATCGTGCGGCAGCTTCTTGATGAAGCCGACGGTGTCGGTGACGAGGATCGGCGGCTCGGTCGGCGGCTGGAGGCGGCGCACGGTGGTGTCGAGCGTCGCGAACAGCTTGTCGGCGACGTAGACATCGGAGCCGGTCAGCGCGCGCATGAGTGAGGACTTGCCGGCGTTGGTGTAACCGACGAGCGCCACGGTGGGCAGCTCGCTGCGTCGGGTACGCCGGTTCTTGGCGCCGCCCTCGATCTGAGAGAGCTCGTGCCGGATCTCGGCGATCCTGTCGCGGATCCGACGGCGATCGAGCTCGAGCGAGGTCTCGCCCGCGCCTTTGCCGCCGACGCCGCCGCGCACGCGATCGCCGCCGCCGGAGCCCTCGCGCAGTCGCGGTGCGAGGTACCGCAGCCGGGCGACCTCCACCTGCATGCGCGCCTCGCGGGTCTTCGCGTGGCGCTGGAAGATCTCGAGGATCACGCTCGTGCGATCGAGCACCTCGACGCCCGTCGCCTTCTCGAGGTTGCGCTGTTGCGTCGGCGTCAGGTCGTGATCGACGAGCACGACCTTCGCGCGCGCGTCGACCGGCGCGCTGCCGGCGCTGCCATCGTCGAGGTCGGTCGTCGTGTCCTCGCCCTCGTCCTCCTCGTCCTCGTCGTCCTCGCGACCGCGATCCTTCTTCTGCGCTCCGCCCGGCTTCTGGTACGCCTCGACCTTGCCAGTGCCGCCGGTCCAGCCGGCGAGCTCCACGAGCTTGCCCTCGCCGAGCACGATGCCGGTCGCGAGCCCGCTGCGCCGCTGCGTCACGCGCCCGATCGGATCGAGCCCGAGCGTCTTCGCGAGCCGCTCGAGCTCCTCGAGCGAGGACTCGAGCTCGGCATCGCTCACGTTCGGGAGTTGCACGGCCACGACCACCGCGGTCGGCCGCTCGTCGCCGAAGGCCGCTAGTCTGGAACCGGTGTCGAACGCCATGGGGCGCGCACCTTAGCTCTCATGGTGCCCGGACGCTACCCGTTACCCCGGTGCGCGAAGAACGCCGACCTCGGCCGCGAACTGGAGCACCACGTCGGCGAACCGCCGGTGCGCCTCGGCGTGCAGCATGTGGCCCGCGGCGGGGATGATCTCGAGTCGCGCATCGGGGAGCGCGGCGAACAGCGCGTCGAGCGTGGGCCGGAAGTAGGTCGCGGAGCGCTCTCCGCCGAGCAGCTGGACGGGCGTGGTGATCGCCCGAAGCTCGGCGTAGCGTGGTCGATACGCGATCAGCGCGACGGAGTCCGCGCGGATCTGCTCCCACTTGGCCGTCGAACGCTCGAGAAACACGGTCGGGATCCGCGCGTACGCGGTCTCGCCGAGCACGGTCCGAAGAAACAGCGCGCCGGCCGCCGGGCCGCCCTCGGCCACGACCGTCCGATCGAACTCCGCGAGAAACGCGACGGGAGCAGCGGGCATGTCATCGGTCGGAGCCATCGGCGGCTCGATCAACACCCCGCCCGCGCAGCGTGGTCCATACGTGCGCAGCACCTCGAGAGCGACCACGGCGCCGAAGCTCGATCCGACGACGATCGCCGGTGTCGGGTCGTCGGCGAGCAGACCGACCGCGTCGGCGGCGTGCTCCTCGATCGAACCGGCGTCGCTGCGGCGCTCGTAGGCGATCAGCGAAAACCGCTCGTGGAGGCCACGGGCCAGCTGGATCGACCAGGTGGTGTGGTCGGCGGCGCTGCCGTGGATCATCAAGAGCCGGGGACCTACACCGGCCCGAACGACGTGGAGTCCGGAGGACATGGCGCTATGATTGCCACACATGGTGCCCGAGGACGGAGAGCCCGCCACACTGGCGGAGCCGCGCGCCGAGGATCCAGCCAAGCCGCGTCCGCGCGCCAACACGGGAGGAGTCGAGGCGTTCGCCGCGACCGTGGCGCCGACCAACCTCGCCGACCTCGGCCTCGGCACACCGTCGCCGGCGACACCGGCGACACCGGCGACACCGGTGACCCGCAAGTTTGCCTCGGAGCTCGAGTCCGACCAGACGATGGCCGCGCCCGTGGTCGGCGGGTTGCCGCCGCTGCCGGTGATCCCGCACGCACACTACAAGCCCGACAAGGAGATCGCCCGTGGCGGCATGGGCCGCATCGTCGCCGCCGAGGACCAGCGGCTGGGGCGACCGGTCGCGCTCAAGGAGCTGATCGATCCCGGGCCAGAGGGGATGGGGCGGTTCCAGCGCGAGGCGTTGATCACCGCACGCCTCCAGCATCCGAACATCGTCCCGGTCTACGAGGCGGGGCAGTGGCCCACCGGCGAGCCGTTCTTCGCGATGAAGATGGTCGAGGGCAGGCCCCTCGATCAGGTGATCGCGGACGCCAGGACGCTGGAGGCGCGGCTGGCCCTGCTGCCGCGGATCCTCGGCGCGGTCGATGCGATCGCGTACGCGCACAGCCGCCGCGTGATCCACCGCGACCTCAAGCCGGCGAACGTGCTGATCGGCGAGTACGGCGAGACCGTGGTGATCGACTGGGGCCTCGCAAAGGATCTCGATGCGACCGATGCGATGGAGTCCGCCGAGCGCGCACCGCGGTCGGCATCGGAGAAGAAGCCGAAGGCGACGACGTCCACGCAATCTTCGACGCTGACCATCGCCGGCGCCGTGATGGGCACGCCTGCCTACATGGCACCGGAGCAAGCGCGCGGCGAGGCGCTTGACGAGCGCGCTGATGTGTTCGCGCTCGGCGCGATGCTCTACCACCTGCTCGCGGGCGTGCCGCCCTACAACGCGCGCACCGCCACCGACGTGATCGCCGCCGCGGCGCTCGGGCGCGTGGTGCCCCTCGTGGAGCGAGAGAAGCGCGCGCCGCTCGATCTGGTCGCGATCGTCAATCGCGCGATGGCGCAGGAACAGTCCGACCGCTACCGCAACGCGGGCGAGCTCGCCGAGGAGCTGCGGCGATTCCTCACGGGGCAGCTCGTCGGCGCCCACCACTACACCGCGTTCCAGAAGGCGGCGCGGTTCGTCAAGAAGCACC
This sequence comes from Myxococcales bacterium, assembly GCA_043759315.1. Classification (GTDB taxonomy): domain Bacteria; phylum Myxococcota_A; class Polyangia; order Haliangiales; family Haliangiaceae; genus JABFXX01. Next base: position 4,072 of record JAYVLW010000655.1, on the reverse strand, counting down.
GCGCGGCGGTCACCATCTCGGCGCTCTCGCTGGTCGCGTTCGGCGTGCTCGGCACGCTCGCGATCCGGCGGATCGTCGAAGAGCGCGACGCGGCCACCCAGGCACGCGAGATCGCCGTGACGCGACGGCAGGCGGCGGAGAAGTTGATCGATCGGATGCTCTCCGACGTGAAGGATCGACTCCAGCAGATCGGACGCCTCGACATCCTCTCGAACCTCGGCGGCGAGATCCGCGACTACTACGGCACGCTGTCGAAGATGCCCGGCGGCATGCCGCCCGAGGATGGCGATCGGATGGCGCTCGCGGTCGACCTCGTCGGTCTTGCCGAGCGAGAGTCGGGCCGGCTCGAGCAGGCGCTGAAGACGTGGAGCGATGCGCGCGCGAAGCTCGCGGCGAGCGTGGGTGATGACGTGGACCCGACTACGCTCCTGCGCCGCCGGATGATCGCGCGGTTCGACTTCGAGATCGGCACCATCCATCAGCAGCGCGGGAAGGTGCCCGCAGCGATCACGGCGTACACGCTCGCGAACAAGGAGTTCGAGGCGCTGCGCGCGCAAGCGCCGAAGGATCGGCAGGTGCTGCTGCAGTCCGCCGACACGCACGATCGGCTCGGCGATCTGCTTCGCAACGAGGGCAAGATCGACGCCGCGTTCGAGGAGTATTCGGCCGCGAAGACCGCGCGCGAGCAGGCAGGCGGGCAGGCGAGCAGCCGGCCCTCGGAGGAGGTGCTCGCGCTGTCGACGAGCCACGTCAAGCTCGGCTCGGTCTATCAGGCGCGCGGCGAGTCCGCGACCGCGCTCACCGAGTACAAGTCCGCGCTGCGGCTGCGCGAGACCCTGCTCGAAGACCAGCCCGACAACGTGGAGGTGATCGAGCGTGTCCTCGACATCCGCGACACCCTCGCGGAGCTGCAGAACCAGATCGGTGATGGCAAGAGCGCCATCGAGACCTACACCGAGGCGATGCCGATCATGGAGATGCTCGCGCGGCGCGATCCATCGAACACCACGTGGAAGCGGCAGCGCGGCAACATGATCTCGAACCTCGGGTTCGCGATGCTCGACATGGGCGACTTCAAGCTCGGGCTCGAGCAGCTTCAGATCGCGCTCGATATGCAGAAGGAGCTCGTGGCGAAGGATCCGAAGGCCCAGACCTGGCAGAGCGACGTGTCGCGCTCGCTGACCCGCGAGGGCGACGGAAGGATGTACCTCGGCGAGATCAAGGAGGCGATCGAGCGCTACGGCGCGGCGCTCGATATCCGCAAGCGGCTCGCGAAGTCCGATCCGAAGAGCGCGCCGTACCGCCGCAGCGTCGCGTGGGCGTACTCCAAGCTCGGCAACGCGTTCGCCACCAAGGCCGACCTCGCCGGTGCGATCGCGGCCCACGAGGAAGCGCTCGGGCTGCGCGCGCAGCTCGTCGCCGAAGCGCCGGCGCACTCCGGGTTCAAGAACGAGCTCGCGTCGACGGAGATCTCCCTCGGCCGGATCCTGGCAGCCAAGGATGCGAAGCGCGCGAAGGAGCTGATCGCGTCCGGCATGGGCCGCGCGCGGGCGATGGTGTCCGGCGATGCGGTCAACAGCGAATGGAAGGAGACCCTGACGCAGGGCCTGCTCGCGCAAGCGGAGCTCGCACGGATCGGGAACGACAAGACCACGCGGCTGGTCGCGCTGACCGAGGCCCGCACGATCGCCCACGCCGCCGCGGAGCGTGCGCAGCAGAATGTTCACTGGCCGGGCTACGTCGCCGAGATCCACGTCGGGCTCGCCGAGCTCGCTGACGATCCGAGGTCGGCGGCCGCCGAATGGAAGACCGTCCGCGAGACCCTCGAGCCGCTGGCCAAGGCGCTCCACCTGCCGGCGGCTCGGAAGACCCTGCTCGACCGCGCCCGCGCCGGCCGATAAGCGTTACGATGGTCCCATGGGCGATGAAGTCGTCGAGCGCGAGTTCATGGGCAAGGGCCGCAGCAGGGTCTGGACGTACCTGATCCTGATGATGCTGCTCGTCGGCCTGGTGATCGTGGTCAACCTGGTCTGGAAGAACCCGACCGCCGCATCGGAGGGCTTCAAGAGCTTCTTCGGCTTGCCGTCGTGGGCGCTCGCCACCGTGATGTTCCTGATCGGCGGCGTCGTGTTCTGGGGCGGGCTCAAGATCGAGACCGACTGGCCCGAGGCGATCGGCGCGTTCCTGATGGCCGGTGCCGTCGCGTGGTTCGAGCTGATCGTCGGCTGGAACAAGTTCGAGCTCGGCCTCATCGTGGTGCCGTACATCATCCCGCTGGCCGTGTTCGGCCTCCTGCTGATGTACGGGATGAAGAAGAGCGTCTAAGGCTGGTACTCGTCGGCGCCGAGGTCGCAGTCGCCGTTGTACGGGCGGGCTTGCCCATCGAAGTCCTTCGGCACCGTCGCCGAGCAGTCTCCCGCCGCGTCGCGGACGGTCGCCGGCGACATGGACGTGAGGTGGAAGTCCGGCGGGTCGCCCGCGTACGACACGAACATCAGCGGCGCGCCGTTGCCGAGCCTGACGCTGTTGCCAAAGGCGCAGCCCGTGCCCTGGTTGACCTGGTTCTGGTCGTTCGTGCCGTTCATGCCGTCGGTGTTCGCGACGATGATGTTGTTCCTTGCCAGGTTGGAAGCGCCATCGCAGTGCACCCCCGGTGCCCTCGTTCCCGCCGAGCCGTTGAGCGCGACGGTGTTGTACTCGAACGTTCCGCCGACGTTGGGCTCGAGCAGCGCGCCACCGGACAGGCTGGGGTTGGGATTGGTGCCGCTCGGCTTGCCGTTGCCGATGATGAAGTTGTTGCGGAGGACGTAGCCGAGCGCCGTGGGGCCGATGGAGACGCCGCCACCGAGGTTGCTGAACAGCGTCGAACCGAACATCCGCAGCGTGCCGTCCTGCACGCGCACGCCGCCGCTGTTGTTGTTCTGCACGCGCACGCGCCGTAGCTCGACCGAGCCGGTCGAGGCTGCCGCCATCGCGACGCCGGTGGTGGTGGACGCCAGGTTTGGCCCGATGATCACGTCGACCACGACGAGGTTCGTGGTGCCCTTGACGTCGAGGATCAGGCCGCTGCTGCGCGACAGCTGCGCGCCCGCGCCGCCGAGGATCGTGACGCCGGCGACGCGGTCATCGACGACGACGCTCTCGTCATTCGCGCCGGTCAGCTTGATCACCTTCTTCAGGGTTGCGAGCCCCTGGGAGACCTTGGCGCAGGGGGTGGCCATCGTGCAGGCCCCGTTGGCGCCCGAGATCGTGTCGACATATGCGACATCGCCGAGCGCGGCGCACGAGCCGTCCGGCATGCACGCCTTCGAGGCGCAGTCGTCGTGCACGCGGCACCCACCGCAGGTGTGCATCGCGGTGCAGACGGGCGCCGTCGCCAGCGCCGTACAGTCGCTGCTCATCACACACTCGACGCACGTATGGGTGCCGGCCGTGTCGCACACCGGCCTCGGCGACGGGCAGTCGGTGCTGTCGTCGCAGGTGGCGCCGACCGGCGCATCGGGCGCCGGGCAGTGCGCGGGATCGTCGTGGGTCGCGCAGTACTTCTCGCTCGTCTTCATGCAGCCCGCGACGAGGAGTGTGGCCAGGCCGACGACGATCGACGGGCGCATCAGAATGCCCTCCCCCAGCCGACGTACGCGCCGCCGGGCAAGATCGCGATCGCGGGCGCCGAGTCGGCCGGCTGCTTCTTCACGAACCACAGGTACGCTCCGACCCCCGCGGCCGCGAGGCCGCTGACCACGAGGCCAACGCCCAGCGGCTTCGTGTCGCGGTACTCGAACTTCTCGCCGGTGTCGGTCTCGCTCGTCGCGTAGAGAATGACGCCGGTGACGAGCAGCGCCGCGCCACCGCCCGTGATCGCGAGCGGCAACTTCGAGCGCGAGCCGCTCGCCCCGAGCGCGATATCGAGCGGCAAGTTCGTGCCCTGGACGATGGCGACCGTGCGGGTGGTGTCGGGGTGACCAGCGGCACTGATCACCACCGCGTGCTCGCCCGGCGCGAGAACGAGCTCGAGCGGCGTGACCCCCGACGGTCGGCCATCGACGGTCACGCGCGCCCCCGCCGGGCGGGA
>JAYVLW010000654.1:0-3487 GCA_043759315.1 Myxococcales bacterium | reverse complement strand
GAGCGCCTCCATAATCGCACTCTAGAGGTCAGGGGTTCGATCCCCCTAGGCTCCACCAGGAAACGGAAAGGTCTCGCAGCGATGCGAGGCCTTTTTGTTCTTCGGCGCTGAGCGCTAGAACGCTTGGGGAAGGGTATTCTAGAGGTGGGCCCCCCTGCGCCTCGGAGTCTTCAAGCGTCCGCGTCGAGATCTGCGTCGTACTCGATCGTCAGCTCCTTCGGTTCGGCGTAGCCGAGGGGCGCTTCGCCCCGCGCGTAGCCAATCGAGCGGTAACCGCGGAGACGCTTCGCGAACATGCGAGCCAGCATGGGGACGGACTGGTCGACGTAGTCGAAGATCCGCACCTCTCGCTTCCCGGGCCGAAGGCGGTGAAGGCGCCCCGCGTATTGGATCAGCGTGCCCTGCCACGATACCGGCAGCGTCATGAACAGCGTGTCCAGGCGCGGATCATCGAAGCCTTCGCCGATGTAGCGCCCGGTCGCGAGCACGACACGCTCAGCATCGGCCGGGATCGCGGCCATCCTCGCGAACACCTCCCGTGTCGCCTTGGCGCCCATACCGCCCTTGAGCACGATGACGTGCCGCGCTGCGCGCGATAGCTCGGCGGCGAAGAAGTCGAGGTGATCGGTGCGCTCGGTGAGAAGGAGCGGCGAGCGGCCTTCTTCAAGCGCGCCGATGACGTCGTTGACGATCATCCGATTCCGCGCCTTATCGTGCGCGAGGAGCGCGTATAGCTCCTGGATTTTGGGCTCCGAGCTCGTCGCCTCGAACCCGGTCTCACGTGCGATCAAGCGGTGCTCGAACGGACGTCTGCCCGCCTGCGACTTGGCATCGATCGCGAATCGCACCGGGCCGAGTTGCATCTCGAGAATCGGATGGTGGCCGTCTCGGCGTTTGGGCGTTGCGGTCAGGCCGACGACGCAGCGAGCCTTGGTCGCGGCGACCACGCGTTCATACGAGACCGCCGAGACGTGGTGGCACTCATCGACGATCACGTGGCCGTAGCCGGCGACCAACTCGGCGAGATCGGCGCGGCGCGCGAGAGTCGGGATCATCGCGATGTCGATCTCGTTGGTGATGCGCTCCTTGCCCGCCCCGATCTGACCGATGCGCTTGGGCTCGATGCCGAGGAACATCGCGAGTTGGGAGCGCCACTGGTCGAGCAGCGGCCCACGGTGCACCAGGATCAGTGTGCTACGGCGACGCGCGGCTATCAGGTAGGTACCGATCACCGTCTTCCCGACGCCAGGCGGTGCGACGAGCACACCGATCTCGTGTGCGAGCAGCGCATCGGCGGCCTGCTGCTGGTTGGGCGTGAGCACACCTTCGAACTGGACCGAGATCTCGGCGCCGACCGTGCGCTCATCGCTGATGTCCATCGTCACGCCGTGATCGCGCAGGATCTCGCTCACGTCGTGCGCGCAGCCACGGGGCACCGCGACGTGTTGCGGGTGATCCTCGGCACACGAGATCATCCGGGGCGTCCTCGCAGTCGACATGCGCATCGCTTGCTTCTTGTGAAACTCGGGATTCTCGAACGCGGCCGTCCGCTTGATGAGGTTGATGAGTGGTGACGGCAAACTTGCGGTCGCGACGAACAGTCGTTGCGCGAGCACCGCCGACACCCGGCTCGGCAGCGGGCCAGCGACACGCACCGACTGGCGCTCACGCGCGGGTGCGACCAGCCACGGTGCCGCGTCCTCATCAGTGGGCGAGCTTCGGACGCCAAGCACTCCACCTTCGCGGGCAGCTGCGGCGACGACACCTTCGACGGTCGCGGGATCTATCCGGCGGACCTGTGCGAGCACGTCCCATTGCTGCTCGCCCGGGAACGGCACGAGGTCGTCGTCCAGTAGCTCGGTGTTGCCGTGTTTGCGCGCGTCCTTCTGGAGCGGTAGCGCGATCAAGTTGCCGAACCCACCCTTGGGCATCTGGTCCTGACTCGGGAACAGGCGATCGTACGAGTCCATCGACAGCTCATGACGTGCAGCCATCGTCTGGGTGAGCACGTAACTGCCGAGCTTGCGGGCGGACCACGCCGCTACGGGCGCAGAGAAGAAGAACCACACGTGCGCACCATTACCTGAGCGTGATCGTTCAACCAGGAACGGCAAGCCGAGCTTGCGACACGTGGCGATAAACGCGCGCACATCCTCGGTCCAGGTTGCCTTGTCGAAATCGACCGCGAGAAACCAGCACGTGCTGTCGGGGAGCATCGGGTACACGCCCATCACATGGCCGCCGGCCAGGTGGCGCCAGTACGCGGCGTCGTCGGCCGGGAAGAACTTCTGGTTCTTGCACTCGCCGCACTTCACCTTCGGGAGCTCGCAGAGACCGTTGACAAACTTGTTCGCGCACGCGGGGCCGTAGCCGTGCTTGCCCGTCTTCGCGCTCTCGAAACGCGTCGGGTACACGTCCTCCCGACCACGGAAGAGATCACGAAAGATCTGCAGCTTTCTATCGGGTGCGCGCGGCACCGTTTGGGCCGCGGCTACGTCATTCCTCGCGGGTGACTCGGCAGTGGTCTCAACAAATGCCGAGAGCTGCGCTTCCAGCTCCGCGATGCGTGCCGCTTCGGCGGCCTGTGCCCGTTCCAACTCGACCACGCGTTCGCGCGCCCGTCCGATCTCCTCGAGCAACCTCTCGCGTTCTGCGTCGGCCATCGAACGACGTTAGAGCGGTGGCCCGCTGCCGCGATTCGCAAACCAGACAGCGACGATCTCGACGAGGCTGCGGCTCGAGTTGTAGTGATAGTAGACGTGCCAACCGGAGCGCAGCAGCAGGCGCCGGACCTCGTTGCGGAAACCGCCACGAGAGTAGACGATCCCTAGCTCGGGATTCTCGCGCAACAACTCTGCTGCATGGAGGATGCCGTCCAGCAACGGGTTGACGGCGTCGAAGCCATGCTCGGTGCTCCACCGCTCATCGGCCTCGTCGAGCATGCGCTGAGCCTCGGGCAAGATCTCGACGGTGATCGACACGTCAGCGGACGCCGCGGGCCCGCGCAGCTCGCTTCGCACGAAGCGCCGCGATCGCTTGCTCGACCGGAATCCCCTGGTCGGCATCGGATTGTGCGAACGAGCGCTCGATCGAAGCATGGAGCGTCGCCCGATCCGCGTCGCTCATCCCGTCACGGTCCGACGGATCGACGCTCGCCAACAGGGCGTGAGCGATCTCTAGCCGCACCGACTCGTCGAGAGCGAGGAGCTGCTGGAGGAGCTGCGGTGGAACGGCCATATCTCAAGCCTACCCGAGCTGTCGGTAGAGGTCGATTGCGTGGCTCTGCCGCAACCCATGGGGATGCACCGAGATCACGTGCGCGACGCAATCGTTCCCCAAATTCGTCGACGGAGAATCGACGACCAGGGAATGAAACGGCGGTGCAACCTCGCGTGATCGTTGAGCGCCTCCATAATCGCACTCTAGAGGTCAGGGGTTCGATCCCCCTAGGCTCCACCAGGAAACGGAAAGGTCTCGCAGCGATGCG
>JAYVLW010000653.1:0-4095 GCA_043759315.1 Myxococcales bacterium | reverse complement strand
TCGCGCTCGGAGATCAACGAGGCCGAGCTCGTCGTGCTGCGCGCGGCGGTGACGAAGGATCCGAAGGACCGCGCCGCGCGGTTCGCGCTCGTGCGCGGTCTCCAGCGCGCGAAGAAGCTCGATGACGCGCTCGCGGCCGCGAAGGAGTGGCGCGCGGTCGATGCTTACAACCTCGTCGTCGTGCGCCTGCTCGGCGATCTGTACGCGGAGCTCGGTGATCGGCCGAAGGCGCGCCGTGCGTATTCGGCTGTCGTCGAGCTGCTCCCGAAGGACGCCTCCGCACACCGTGCGCTGGCGAGCGTGCTCAAGCAGTCGGGGGATCTGAAGGCCGCCTATGACCGGCTCCTCGCAGCGGGGGAGAACGGCTCGAAGGACCGCCGGCTCGCGTTCGAGCTCGCCGATGTGGCGGCGCGGCTCGGCAAGACCGAGGAGGCACGCACGCGGTTCGAGGCGATCATCGATGACGCCGAGACCGCGGAGGCCGTGCGCTATCCAGCGAAGCAGCGGCTCGCGCAGATCTATCAGCAGCTCGAGCGGGCCGCGAGGACCGAGGGCAAGAGCGACGACGCCGCGAACCTGGCGAAGTCGATCAAGGAGCTGCAGCTCAAGGGCGGCACCGAGAACGACATCAAGGTCTACCTCACCTGGGACACCGACCACTCCGACGTGGATCTGTGGGTGACCAACCCGGCCGGAGAGAAGGTGTTCTACTCGCACCGCAACGGAAAGTTCGGCGAGGCGCTGTTCGACGACGTGACCACGGGCTACGGCCCGGAGAGCTTCACGGCGCCGAAGGCGGCCGCCGGTGACTACGTCGTGCAGGTCAACTACTTCGGGCGCGGGCGCTCGAACTTCTCGGAGGCGCGCGGCGAGGTCGTCGTCGTCCTCGGCGAGGGCAAGCCCGAGGAGAAGAAGTTCGTCCTGCCGTACCGGCTGTTCGACGAGAAGCAGACCGTGACCGTCGCCCGCATTCACGTCCAGGGAGCCAAGTGATGAAGATCCAGAGTTACCTCCTCGCGTCCACCGTCCTCCTGTCGTGCGGTGCGCCCACCAAGCGCGCCGACGACACCCAGGGCAAGGGCATCATCGCGGTCGCCGCGGAGCGCAACCCGATGGCGCTGCCGCTCTCGGCGATCACGGTACGCGGCGAGCTCGCCGTGAAGACGACGTCGGCCGGAGACTGGATGCCGCTGTCCGAGGGCGCGTCCCTCACGGGCGTGCGCGAGGTCAAGACCGACCGCCGCGGTGCGATCGTCGCGCTCGGCGATGCCGCGACCGCTCCGCTGCTCTACCTCCGCGCCGGCACGCGCGTGCTGATCGGCCAGGATGGCAGCGGCGTGCACGTGGCCGTGATCGAAGGCCGCGCACGCTTGCGCCACGGCGCGAGCGTCAGCGCCTTCATCGACACGGAGGGCGGCGAGGTCGTGGTGACCGGCGACGTACTCGTCGACGGCGGCGCCAAGGCGCGCTCGGACGTGCGCCCGACCGGCGCGCGCCCGCAGGCCGCCGACTGGAGCCTCGCGATGCAGACCGCCGAGACCGGCGCCGGCGTCGGCCGCATGGAGGCGCGCGTCAGCAAGGATCGGATGGAGCCGCTCGAGCTGAGGAGCGTCGACGTCAACGTCAAGACCGCCGGCGACATGGCGGTCACCGAGGTCACGCACGTGTTCCACAACAGCGCCGACGAGCGCCGCGAGGGTACGTTCCGGTTCCCCGTCCCCGAAGGAGCGCTGCTGATCGGCCTCGCGCTCGAGATCGACGGCAAGATGGTCGAGGGCGAGATCGTCGAAAGAGAGAAGGCGCGCGCGGTCTACGAGAAGATCGTCGACGAGATGCTCGACCCGGCGCTCCTCGAGTGGGAGGAGGGCAACTGGTTCAAGCTGCGCGTGTTCCCGCTCGAGGCGGCCGCCGACAAGAAGGTGGTGATCCGCTACGTGACGCCGATGCAGCGCGCGGGCAACGCGTGGGAGTACGGATACTCGCTGTCGGCGCCGGATCGCGGAACCATCGGCGCCGTGAGCCTTCAGGTAAATGGTCAGATGGCGCTGCAGCAGCGCAACGTGGCGCAGGGGATCGATCTCATCGTTCCCGTCGCGGCCGCGAAGGTGCCGGCGATCATGCGAGAGCAGCGCCCCGATGGTCTGTACACCGCGATCCGGATCACGCCGAACCTCTCCGCGGCACCGGCGATGATGCCGAGCGGGCCGAAGAAGGTCGCGGTGGTGTTCGATACGTCGCGCAGCTCGCTCGAAGGCCGTGCGCAGTCGCTCGAGCTGCTGCAGACCACGCTTCGCGAGCTGTCGCCCGAGGACTCGTTCGTGGTGCTCGCGAGCGACGTCGAGATCTCGGCCAGCTCGCAGGACTATGTCGCTCCGAGCGCAGACTCGATCGCGAAGGCGGTCGCGCACATCTCGGCGATCGAGCCGGATGGCGCGAGCGACCTGGGCGCGGCGCTGAACGCCCTTGCCCTGCGGACGCCGAGCGAGGTCATCTACATCGGCGATGGCATCCCGACCTGGGGCGAGCAGCGGCCGGAGGAGCTCGCGAAGCTCGCCGTCAAGCTGGGTGCGCCGATCGAGGCCGCGTTGATCGGCAAGGGCGCGACGACGACGTTGTGGTCCGAGCTCTCGGGCAGGACCGGCGGTCGCGCGATGATCGTCAAGAGCCAGCTCGACGAGCGTCGGTTCGCCCTCGCGGCCACGCATGCCGACGCGCCGCGCCTCACGGATGCCCGCGTGATCGCCCCCGCCGGCGCGATCATGTTCCCGAGCACCGCCGCGACGATCTTCGCCGGTGACGAGATCGTCGCCGTGATGAAGACCGCGCTGGATGCTCCGATGCCCCCGAGCGTGCGCCTCACCGGCAAGCTCGGCGGCAAGGTCCACGACGAGGAGATCTCGCTCACGCCCGCGGTCGCGACCGATCGCGTCGCGCAGCGGTGGGGCCGTCAGCAGCTCGCGATGATGGAAGCGACCGACGCGCCGAAGGACGACATCGTCAAGCTGTCGACCGACCTCGGTGTGATGAGCAAGTACACGTCGCTGCTCGTGCTCGAGAACGACGAGGCGTACAAGCGGTTCCAGATCGAGCGCAAGAACGCCGAGGCGCAGGCGGCGCAGCAGCTCGCGCAGGCGCCGCAGGTCACGGGTGGTGATCTCGATACCCTCGGGGCGCGCCAGGCGAGCCTGTCCCCCGACGAGATCCAGCCCGGCGATCCGGAGATCAAGATCCCGGCGCCGCAGGACGCGCGGTCGGTGGTCGTCAGCTTTCCGTTCGGCGAGACGAAGCTCGCGGTGTGGGACGACGAGGCGAGCGCATGGATGGTGCGGTTCCTGATCGATCAGGCGACCGCGGATGGCGAGTACTCGGTCCGCGTCACCATCACGCACGCCGACGGGCGCCTCGAGGTGATCAAGCTGCCGTACACGGTGGATACCAGGGCGCCGACCGTGAAGGTCACCGCGACCAAGGACGCGACTGGCTACAAGATCGTCGCGCGGCAGCAGGCCAACGGTGCGCGCAAGGACGCGGACCGTGTCGAGGTGACGATGCCCGATGGCTCGATCCTCCGCCTGACGCAGGTCGCGTGGGGCAAGTTCGAGGGCCACTGGGAGACGCCGATGCTGAGCGCGCCCGCGACGCTGCGCGTGGTGGCTCGCGACCCGGCGCTCAACCAGTCGACGTCGGAGCTGGTGATCCAGTGATCGCCGCACTGCTCGCAGCCGGATTGGTCTCGGTGACCACCGACCTCTCCGAGGTGCGGGCGTGCTATCCGCTCGACGGCGGTGACTTCCTGGTCGGGACCGGTGGCGGGCTCGCTCGCTACGACGCGCGCGGCAAGGTCCGCGCTGTGTGGACGGCGGTCGATGGGCTGCCGGGCACCCGGATCGACGGGATCTCCGCCGTCGGCGAGACGCTGTGGATCGGGACGGAGGCGGGCGCGGCCGTGGTCGCGCTCGATGGGATCAAGCTGTCCGTGGCGCGCACGGCGGAGACGAAGTCCGTGCGCCAGGTGATCGCGTTCGACGGCGCGCTCTACGCGGCGACCTGGGAGGGCGGCGTGAGGAAGCTCTCGGGCCGTGGCTCGAGCCCGCT
>JAYVLW010000652.1:0-7031 GCA_043759315.1 Myxococcales bacterium | reverse complement strand
CTGCGCAGAAATCCAGAGTACCTTCCAGAGCTCGCTCGCATCATGTCGGCCGCGTTCGAGAAAGCACAGCAGCAGGGCAAGGCGCCATGAGCCGCATGACCATCTCGTGTGCGTTCCTCGTCGGCTGTGGTGCGAGCGCGCACCCGGTGCATCCGCACGCCGAGCAGGCGCAGCTCTCGCTCGCCGCCGAGGATCGAATGATCTCGATCCCCGCAGGCAAGTACATCGCCGGTTCCACGCCCGAGGAGCGCAGCGCCTCCTATGATGATCTTCTCGCGGCGACGCAATCGGACGCCGCGCGCGAGATGAAGCGCTTCGAACGCGAGGAGGCGCGGCATCAGACGACGCTGCTCGCCTTCACGATCGATCTGTTGCCGGTGACGCAGGGCCAGTTCGCGGAGTTCGTCGCGGCCGGTAAGGCACAGCCGCCCATGATCGACGAGGCCGCGTGGCGCGCGCAGGGCTTCGCGCACGACTACGCCACCCAGGTGGCGCGGTACGTGTGGAAGGCCGGCTCGCCGCCGAACGACCGCCTCGATCACCCCGTGGTGCTCGTGACCTGGGACGAGGCGAACCGCTACTGCGCGTGGCGAGGCGAGCTGCGCGGTGTGAAGCGCCGGCTTCCGTCCGCGGCCGAGTACGAGAAGGCCTCGCGCGGTGATTCGGGCGTCGCGTACCCGTGGGGCAACGTGTTCGATCCGAGGAAGCTCAACAGCGCCGACGCCGGCCCGAAGGAAACGATGCCCGTTGGTTCGTTCACCGCCGGTGCGAGTCCGTATGGCGTGCTCGAGATGGCGGGCAACGTCGCGCAGTGGACCGCGACGCCGGCCGAGGCCGGGATGATGATCGTCAAGGGCTCCGCGTGGGACGACCACGCGGGCCTCGGTCGCGGCGCCAGCGGCGATGTGCACAAGCCAGGCGCGCGGCACGTCGGCGTCGGGTTTCGCTGCGCTGGGACCCCGTGACGGCGATCGTCGTTCACGGCGGCGCCGGAGCGGTGCCACCCGAGCGGCACGCGCTGCTTCGCGCGTCGGTGGGAACGGCGGCCGCGGCCGGGAACGTGGTGCTCGCCGCTGGTGGCAGCGCACTCGATGCCGTCATCGCTGCGGTCCGCGTGATGGAAGATGACCCCGAGCTCAATGCCGGCACCGGATCGGTCCTGACCCGCGACGGCGCGGTCGAGACCGATGCCGCCGTGATGACCGGGCACGATCGACGCGTGGGTGCGGTCGGCGCGGTGCCGTCGATGGGGCGCGCGGTCGAGCTCGCGCGCGCCGTGCTGCTGCGCGGAGAGCACGTGCTGCTCTGCGGCGAAGGCGCGCTCGCGTTCGCGCGCGAGGTCGGGATTCCGATCGCCGCGGTGGGTTCGCTCGTCACGGAGCGTCAGCGCCAGCGCCTGCGCGTGCTGATGATGGCGTCGGGACCGCCGGTGCACGGGCCGGAGCGGTTCGTCGATCCGGCGATCGTGGCCCACATGGCCGCGGTCGACGGCGCGGCGACGCTGGACCAGGCGCGGGCGCTCGCGCGCAGCGGTCCATTCGCGGAGCCTCGTGGCGACTCCGGTGCGGAGCCCGACGACGATCCATCCGGTTCGCATGGCACGGTCGGCGCGGTGGCGCGCGACCGTGATGGTCACTTCGCGGCCGCCACGTCGACCGGTGGGATGATCGGCAAGCGATCCGGCCGGATCGGGGACTCGCCGATCGTGGGCGCCGGGACGTGGGCAGATCTCGACTGCGCGATCAGCGCCACCGGCGACGGCGAGGCCATCCTGCGGGTCACGCTCGCGCGACTCGTCGCCTTCGGCGCGCGCGATGGGCTCGACCGGTCCGCGCGCGCGGCCCTCGCAGAGCTGGTCGCGATCACCGGCGGTAGCGCCGGCCTGATCGCGATCGACGGCGCATCGCGCGTCACCCTGCGGTTGTCGAAGACGATGCCCGTCGCCTGGATCGACGAGGAGGGTGCGGGGGATTCGCTCGGCGACGGCGTGAGCCGCGGGTGATTCGCTCGGCGACGTGAGGCTGCGTACGAAGGGTTCACGCGACTGCGCCACGCTGGCGCGCTGGCGCATCGACTAGCCACTGCGACGATCGAGCACGTCCCGAAAAACCAGTATCGCTGCGCGGTGATCCGCGAACAGTTCCGCCGATCTCGACCGGCCCGGACATTGCTTTGTCGCAGCGCATCAAATCGCTTAACGGAGCTCATGACAATGCGCGCTTTCGCTCTCGCGGCCCTGCCGCTCCTCGCACTCTCCCTCGTCCCTGCCTGTGCCTCGTCGGACACCGATGACGAGCTGCTGGCCGACTCGGCCGACGATGCCAACCTCGACGGCAAGGCCGACGCGGACACTGGCGCCTATACGTACTTCTCGATCAGGCAAGACGCGCGGCGCTGCGCGTGGCCGATGTGCAGCGGCTGGTTCCTGGCCCGCGTGAACCGCACGACGACCGTGTGCAACACGGGGGCATCGGCGGAGCAGTGCTACACGCCGGTCCTCGACTGGTCGGAGTCCGGCCTCGATCAGGACCAGCAGGACAAGCTGGTCGGATCGGCGGCTCGCCTGAACGGTAAGTTCGCGCTCGTGCGCGGCCGGTTCGCCAAGAAGAACAGCACCACGCCCCGGCCCGAGCTCGGGAAGTTCATCGTCACCGAGGCGTGGGTCGCCGAGGGTGACAACGCACCCGAGGGCGTGTTCGCGAAGGTGTTCGAGAACGGCATCCGCTGCATCGCGGCGCCGTGCCCGACGCTGACGGAGAAGGGCCTCAACACGAGCAACTCCGCGAACATCGCCGACCTCGACTACGCGCCGGCCGGCTTCACCGATCGTCAGATCGAGGGCTTCGTCGAGCAGTACATCGCACCCAGCGGCATCATCGTCGCGGGCGATCGCTACACGTTCAAGCTGAACGGCCGCACCGGCAAGGGCCGCACGGTCAGCAACGGGTTCCACCGCCTCGCGAACGCGGCCGCGGCCGACTGCTTCGTCGGCGGCTGCTCGGCACAGCTGTGCTCGGACCACGAGGGCGTGGTCTCCACCTGCGAGGCACGCCCCGAGTTCGCCTGCTATCACGACGCGACCTGCGAGCGGCAGTCCTCGGGCCAGTGCGGCTGGACCGCGACGCCCGAGCTCAACGCCTGCCTCGCTGCCGGGCACTGAAGTCTCTCGTTGAATGCCCCTCGGTCCTCGGCGTATGGTTCGCGCCGATGAGGACCTTGGGGCATTCGTGCGTCTGCATCGTCGCGTTCGTGGTCGTTGCGTGTGGCCCTTCGGGCCGCAACCCCGGCGGGGGCGGCGATGATCAGGGCGGCGTCGATGCCGATCCCGGCGGGGGCGGCGATGGCAGCACACCCGAGGTGACCTACGTGTACGCGCACACGTCGTCGGCGCTCTACAAGGTCGATCCGGATACGCTCGCGATCACGAAGGTCGGCAACTTCATGTGGTCGAACAACTCCGACTCGATGACCGATATCGCGATCGACAAGACCGGCGTGATGATCGGCGTATCGGCCACGGCGGTGTACCGGGTCAACGTGACCACCGCGCAGGCGCAGCGGCTCGCAACGGGACTGTCGGGACAGTTCAACGGCCTGTCGTTCGTGCCCGCGGCGATGCTCGGTCAGACCGGAGACGACGTGCTGGTCGGAACGCGCAACGACGACGGGCTCGTGTTCCGGATCGATGCGATGACGGGGAGCGCGCAGCAGATCGGGAACATGGGCGGCTTCTCGTCGAGTGGCGATCTCGTCGCCGTGACGAACTTCGGCACCGTGCAGACCGCCGACAACGGCTTCTCGAACGATCGCCTCGTGCGCCTCGCGCCGCAGACGTTCGCGGCGACCGCGGTCGGCAGCGATACCGGATATTCCGAGATCTGGGGCGTCGCGTTCTGGAAGAACAAGATCTTCGGGTTCACGAACGCGGGGCAGTTCGTGACGATCGATCCGAACACGGGTGTCGGCACGCTGGTGCAGGCCAACGGTCCGGCATGGTGGGGCGCGGCCGTGACCACGTCGGCGCCCGTGATTCTCTAGTTCGTGGCTTCGTTCCAGGCGATCAGCACCTTGCCGGTGGCCTGCTTCATCGCGAGGTAGTCATGCGCGGCGCCGATGTCGGCGGCGGGGAACACCTTGCCGATGTGCGGCGCGAGCCCCATCTTCGCGACGGTGTCCATCGAGGCCGTGAGCTTCGCGATCCAGGTCGGATCGCGGAGCACGTGCAGCGCGTTGAGGGCGTAGATCCCGGTGTTGGCGTCGAACAGCTTGAGGATGCTGATCCGCGGCATCTGCAGCAGGGTCTTCGCGATCCGGAGGAAGCTCCGCTTGCCGTCCTTCACTCCCGACGACACGCCGATGCACACCATGCGGCCGGTCATGCCGAGGCGCTTGCGCTGCCACTGGATGTTCGCGCCGCCCGACGAGTTCAGGATGAAGTCGTAGCCGCGTAACGATGGATCCGCACGGAGCTCGTCCAGCGTGTACGCGGTGGCGCCGTGGCTCTCGATGAAGGCCTTCTTGTGCTCGCTGGTGGTGAGCCCGGTGACCTCGGCGCCGACGTGCTTCGCCATCTGCATCGCGAGGACGCCGACCCCGCCGGTCGCGCACTCGATCAGGACCTTGTCGCCTTTCCGCACCCGTGCCATCTCGAACACCGCGAGCTGTGCGGTGAAGTACGCGACGGGCAGCGCGGCGCCGGCAGCGAGGTCGTACGACGCGGGTAGCTTGAACGCCTGGTGGGCGGGGATCGTCACGGTCGAGGCGTAGCCGCCGAAGTAGGTGCCCGCGACGACCCGATCGCCGACAGCCAGATCCTTCACGTTCTTGCCGACGGCGGCGATGATGCCGCTGACTTCGTAGCCGGGGACGAACGGCTTCTTCGGAGCGTCGGGATAGAGCCCGATCCGCATCTGGACATCGGCGAAGTTGACGCCGGAGAACGCGACATCGATCGCGACCTCATCAGGGCCGGGCACGCGCGGCGCGATGTTGCGCAGGACCATGGTGGAGGCGGGGCCGTACTTCTCGATCACGATGTCGCGGTGGGCTGCGGTCATTTGGGTCTCTCCGGTGATAGTTGCCAAAGTATCGAACTATAGGTGCATGAAAACAGCCGCTCTTTGGGGGAGCGGCGATTCACCGATCAGGTGAGCGCGTGGAGGGTCAGGGCAGAGCGCAGCTCGGCGAGTCCGTCGGGATCGACGGAGCAGATCAGCTGCTTGCCCTCGCGCTGGGTCTGGATGAGCCCGGCATCGGCGAGCTCCTTGACGTGATGGGACACCGTGGGTGCCCCGAGCTCGAGCCCGCCGAGGAGCTTCGCGAGGAAGCAGTCGTGGACGCGGCCCTTCGCGAGGTCGAGCTTGCTCTCCTCGAGGAGATTCATGAACAGGCGCAGCCGATTCGGGTTCGAGAGCGCCTTGAACATCCGCGCGAGGCGGTCGACGTCGTCCTTGGGCACGCGTCATCAATACGAATGTTGTCGAACTATGTCAAGGGCGATGTTACGGGGTCGTCGGCACGTGCGCCAGGTAGCGCTTCACGCTGCGCCGGTCCCACTGCGCGAGTGCATAGCGGATGAGGTGATCGGGTACGTGGTCCTGGCTCGCGATCATGCGCATGAGCGCGAGCGAGAGATCGATGTCGGCGATCGACCAGTCCTCGAACATCTGGGTGGCGCCCGCGGGCACGAGCGCGGTGGCTACGCGGACGAGCTCCGCCGCGTCCTCCTTGCCCTTCTCGGTCATCGGCCGCACGGTCGGCCGCGCGAACACCGACGACGTCGGCCGGTCGGAGCGGAGCGCCGTCAGGCTCGTGCGCAACCACGACATCACCTGCCGCGCCCGCGCACGCGCCGCGAGGTTCGCGGGGAACAGCCTCGGGTGAGCCGGTGCCGGGAAGGTCTCGGCGAGGTACTCGGAGATCGCGAGCGACTCGGTGAGCCACAGCTCGCCATGGACGAGCAGCGGCACCTTGCCGAGCACGGCCTTCGTCTTCAGCTCGGACTTGAGCGGTTCGGGGATCGGGAGAGGAGTCGCGACGAGCTTGAACGGGAGCTGCTTCTCCTCGAGCGCGACCATCGCATGGAACACCCACGGGCTCATCCAGCTCGAGTCGACGTAGAGAGTGAGATCGGGCGCCATCACCCTGGAGGGTACCGTAAGATGGTGGCGTGGAGGCGGAGCGGTTTGGTGCGTACACCGTGTACGAGTGCCTGGGGGCCGGCGGCATGGCGAGCGTCCACCGCGCGACGATCGAGATCGGCGCCGGCGTTGTCCGCGAGGTGGCGCTCAAGCGCCTGTTGCCGCAACTCGTCGGCGACACCCTGTTCATCGAGGACTTCATCCGCGAGGCGAAGCTCGCCGCGCAGCTCGTCCATCCGAACATCGTCCATATCCTCGAGCTCGGCGAGGTCGACTCGACATACTTCATCGCGATGGAGCTCGTGCGGGGCGTCTCGCTCGTCACGCTGATGAAGCACGCGTACGCGACCAAGCTGTCGGCGCCGATCGGCGTGGTGGTGTCCCTGATCAGCGAGCTGTGCGACGCGCTCGACTACGCCACGTGCGGGCGCGGCATCTACGGTCAGCCACTCCAGATCATCCATCGTGATCTCACGCCGTCGAACCTGATCGTCACCGACGAGGGGCGGCTCAAGATCATCGACTTCGGCGTCGCGAAGGCGATGTCGGGGAAGTTCATGACGAACACCGGGATGGTCAAAGGGAAGCTCGGCTACATGTCCGTCGAGGCCCTCGCCGGCGGCAAGGCCCTCGACGCGCGCACGGATCTGTTCTCGGTCGGCGTCGTGGCGTGGGAGCTGCTGACGGGCCGGCGGCTGTTCCGTGGGATCAACGAGTACGAGACGATCACGAAGATCCGGACCGGCGAGATCCTGGCGCCCTCCACGCATAACTCCGACGTGCCCGGGGAGCTCGATGCGATCGTGCTGAAGGCCCTGGCCCGCGAGCGCGATGACCGCTGGCCCGATGCGGCATCGATGCGCGCCGCACTCGATCAGCTCCGTCCGCTCT
>JAYVLW010000651.1:0-3286 GCA_043759315.1 Myxococcales bacterium | reverse complement strand
GTGCTCGAGCAGCTCGGCTCGGTAGCGATCGAGAGTGGAGAAGATGGGTTCGGTTTCTTGCTTGCTGTGCAGACGCATCGTGACCTCCATGGTGGAAGTCCACTATGCGGTTCGCGCCGCGCCATGCAAATGAAATTTTGAAGTTAGGTGTGGTAGCCCTTCGCACCGATCACCTTCGCGAGCTTGCTGCGGATGTCGCCTGTCTCCGTGGCGCGAGTGATCACCGACGAGAATCGTGCCGCGGGCGCCAGTCGAGATCCGCTACACTGCGCCATCGATGAAGCATCTCCTCTGCCTGCTCGTGGTCCTCGTACTGTGTCCAGCGGCTGCGCACGCCGAGAGGGCGACCTTCGACTTGGTCCGCTACACCGCGCCGGCGCCGTGGAAGAAGACCGCGTGGAAGAAGGAGACCGAGAAGGAGAAGGTGGTCTACACGAGCACCGACGCGTCCAACCGGACGTACTGCCGGATCTTCATCGTGAAGAGCACGGTCAGCAAGGGCGATCTCGCCGCGGACTTCGACAGCGAGTGGAAGGACCTGATCGTCGGGAACTACAACATCACGGAGCCCGCACAGGTGACCGAGGCCGCGCAGGAGGACGGATGGCAGGTGAAGGCTGGGGTCGGTACCTTCGCGTTCGACAACGGGACCTCGATCGCGATGCTGGCGAGCATCAGCGGATACGGACGACTGGTGAGCATCGTCGCGGTGACGAGCAGCCAGGACTACCTGCCGGCCGTTCAGGCGCTGCTCGGCTCGGTGGAGATGATCAAGCCCAAGGCCGGCACGAAGGCAACGGCAACCGCGAAACCGGCGGCGGCGAAGGAAGCCGCGAAGCCGCAGGCGCTCCAGGGATACATGGAGTACAGCCCGTTCACGAAGACGTGGACGTGGAAGCTGCGGTATCCGCCCAAGTAGACGTTACGGGTTGCCGAGCTCGTGCCGCGGAGGGCTCCGCGAGGTCCCCTCGGTCGTGGCCAAGGGCCATGCGTGCGCGCTACGGCACTTCGACGTCGTACGGGTGGGCGGAGGCGGCGCACGAACGGGTTGCACCCTGGAACGCACCGAGGCTCGAGCTGTCGCTGACGCCGACAACGGCCGACGGACCGGCTCGTCGCTTGGCTAGCTCCCGAGCTCGATCTCGACCTGATGCTCGATGCGATCGTCGTGGAGCGGAATGGTCAGACACTCCTGATCCACCCCGTCGTGGCATACGCGCGTCACGCGCGTGGCGCCTCCGGGCGAGACGACGTGAATGTGGTAGACGGTCTCGCGAAACCGATAGTGGATCGCGAGCTTCGTCCACCCCGGCGGGAGCTTCGGCTCGACGCGCAGACGGTCGACCTCGAGGCGGATCCCGAGGAGTGACTCGGTGATCAGCTGGTACATCCAGCCCGCCGATCCGGTGTACCAGGTCCAGCCGCCGCGGCCGGCGTGCTGCGGGTTCGTGTAGACGTCGGCGGCAACCACGTAGGGCTCGACCTTGTAGGTCGCGATCGCCGCGGCCGTGTCGCCATGGCGCGCGGGATTGATCAGGTCGAACACCTCCCACGCGCGCTCGACGTGGCCGCTCTCCGCGAACGCCATCGCGGCCCACACGGCGGCGTGCGTGTACTGGCCGCCGTTCTCGCGAACACCGGGGACGTAGCCCTTGATGTACCCGGGCTTGAGATCCGAGCGATCGAACGGCGGATCGAACAGCTGGACCACCCCGATGTCGCGGCGCACGAGCCGCTGGTCGACAGCATCGAGCCCGAGCGCGACACGCGCGGGATCCCCGGCCCCCGACAGCAGCGCCCAGCTCTGGGGGAGCGAATCGATCTGGCAGTCGACGTTGGTCGCGGACCCGAGCGGGGTGCCGTCGTCGAAGTAGGCGCGCCGGTACCACGCACCATCCCACGCGTGCTCCTCGATGTTCGCGCGTAGGCGGGTAGCCTCGGTGGCGCAACGCTCGGCGAACACGGCGTCGCCATGGCGGCGCGACAGCGCGGAGAACTTCACGAGCACGTCGTAGAGGAAGAACGCGAGCCACACGCTCTCGCCCTTGCCGTGCTCGCCGACGAGGTTCATGCCGTCGTTCCAGTCGCCGCTGCCCATCAGCGGCAGGCCATGGCTGCCGAACTTGAGGCCGTTCTCGATCGCCCGCCGGCAGTGCTCGAACACGGTGGCGATCTGATCCGATCGGGCCGGGAGGTCGTAGTAGCTGTCCTCGTCGACCTTGACCGGCCGACCGTCGAGGAAACCGACCTTCTCGTCGAGCACGCCGGTATCGCCGAGGGCGGTGACGTAGCGGCACACCGCGAACGGCAGCCACAGGTAGTCATCGGAGATGTGCGTCCGCACCCCGCGTCCGAGCGGTGGGTGCCACCAGTGCTGCACGTCGCCCTCGGGAAACTGCCGCGACGCCGAGCGCACGATCTGATCGCGCAACAGCTTGGGCTCGGCGTGGAGCAGTGCCATCGAGTCCTGGAGCTGATCGCGGAAGCCGAACGCGCCGCCCGACTGGTAGAAGCCACTGCGCCCCCACATCCGGCACGCGAGCGTCTGATAGACGAGCCAGCCATTCGCGAGGAAGTTGAGGTACGGATCCGGCGTCTGCACGTTGATCGCACCGAGCGTGCGGTTCCAGAACGCCCACACGGCTTCGAGCGCGCGCCGCGCGGGCTCGGTGCCGCGAAACCGCTGGACCAACGCCCGGGCATCCGCGAGGTCGCGCCCTGATCCGAGCGTGAACGCGATCTCGCGCGACTCGCCATCGCCGAGCTCGAGCGCGACCTGCATGCCGAGGCCCGGATCGAGCGCCGCGCCGACCCGCCCCGACAGGCGCTCGCGCAGCATGCACGCAGGGCGGGCCGAGCTCCCGTTGCGGCCGAGGAGCTCGACGCGATCGCCGGTGATGCCGCGCTCGTGCTCGCTGCAGTCGAGGAACGCCACCCGCGCCGCGAACTCGGCGTTGTAGGCGTTGCGCGCGAACAGACCGGCGGTCTTCGCATCGAGCTCGCTGACCACGTACGGTGCGTTGGCCTCGCGAGTCGCGCCGAGCACGAGCTCGATCATGGCGGTCACCGAGATCCGCCGCACGTGGCCGGAGCGATTGTGCAGCTCGAGGACCACGAACTTCACGGGCGCATCGACGGCGACGTACGTCGTGAGCTTGCTCGCGATGCCCCGGTCGACGACCTCGAACACCGTGTAGCCGAACCCGTGCCGTGTGGTGTACGGCTCAGCAGTCGGCACCGGAAGCGGCGTGGGCGACCAGTAGTGCCCGTCGTCCTCGTCGCGCAG
>JAYVLW010000650.1:0-2566 GCA_043759315.1 Myxococcales bacterium | reverse complement strand
GTGCTCGCAGGCGACGAGCCGATCGCGCGCCGGCTCGCCGATGCCTACGCTGGCCTGTGGCATGCACCGACACCGGCGCCGGCCGAGAAACGCACCGGGACGCCGATGGTGCGCTGGCTCGTCGGGCAGCTCCCGCGGCATCAGATTGGCAGTGCTCCCCAGGAGGACGACATGATCGAAGGCAACGGTCCGTATCGCGAGGTCGATGTTCCCGAGGCCGTGCCCACCCAGCGCACCCCGCTGCGCCAGCGCGTCGAGCGGATCAAGGAAGAGTTCACCAGCGTCGTCGACGCGGTCGAGTCCGTGATCATCGGCAAGCGCGACGTCATCGAGCGCGTCCTCACCGCGATGGCCGCAAAGGGCCACGTGTTGCTGGTCGACGTGCCGGGCGTCGGAAAGACGCAGCTGTGCAAGGCGATCGCCGCGGTGATCGGGACGCGGTTCGGGCGGATCCAGTTCACACCCGACCTCCTGCCCATGGACGTCACCGGCGCGAACATCTTCGACCCACGGGACAAGCAGTTCTACTTCCGGCCCGGCCCGATCTTCACCCACGTGCTCCTCGCCGACGAGATCAACCGCGCCACGCCGAAGACGCAATCGGCGCTGCTCGAGGTGATGGAGGAGCGGTGTTGCACCGTCGACGGCGTGACGCACCAGCTCGACGAGCCCTTCCAGGTGCTCGCGACGATGAACCCGATCGACCACCAGGGCACCTACGAGCTGCCGGCGGCGCAGATCGATCGCTTCATGGTGATGCTCGACATCGGCTACCCCACCGCCGACGACGAGGTGAAGGTCCTCGACTACCACCTCGGCGCCACATCGCCTCTCGCGGCTCTCCATCCGGTGATCTCTCGCGCCGCGTTCCTCGAGTGGCGCGAGACCGTGCCGCAGATCCACGTCACGCCGGAGCTCAAGCGCACCGCCGTTGACTACATCCATCGGCTGCGGAAGGGTGCCGAGGAGGGTCAGTCGATCAGCCCACGAGCGACGCTGTCGTGGGTACGCGCCGCGCAGTCGAAGGCGATGATCTCCGGACGCGAGTTCGTGACCATGGAAGATCTGCTGCACGTCGCCCCTGACGTGCTTCGCCATCGGCTGTGGACCGATGCCGCCACGGTGCGCGAGCGGCTGCGGGCCGTCGCGGTCACGGGGGCTCGCTAGTCATGTCGTCGCGGATGATGCGGATCTCGACGTTGATCGTGCCGCCGGCGCTCGCGGCGCTGCTCGCCGTGCGGGTGGATCACGAGCCGATCCTACACACGGTGGCGCCGGTGCTGGTGATGATGTGGATCTTCATGATCGGTACGCTGGTCATGCGCTACGTCGAAGGCCTCGAACATCGCGGCCCGTACACCACGTCGCACTGGGAGCACGTCGACGTGCTCACCTCGAGCGGGTCGGCGCTGATGTGGCTGTCGTGCGCCGCGCTGCTCGCATCGCGCGCCACCGGCTGGGCAAGCCTCAGCGTGATCGGCATCCTCGGGTTCGGCACGATGTTCGTGACCGTGGCGTGGACGGCCGTCGCGGCGGGCGGACTCGACCGCTGGCAGACCGCCGTGGTCAAGCGACAGGTGATCCCGGAGATCTCGGTCGAGGGCGACGAGCTTCGCGAGGAGGTGCGGCTCGAAGGCGTGAGCATCCCGATCGGCACGCGCCTGTTCGCGACCGGTCAGGCGATGCGGTACGGCGCGACCACGCGCTACACGGTAGGCGCGGAGGGCTCGCGAGCGTCGCTCAAGCTCGACAGCGAGCTCGGGCCCGCGATGCGGGGCGAACACCACGCACCGCCGCTCCGGTTGTGGCTCGGCGATGTTCTCGGCCTCACGCGCACGCCGAACGTGCTGCGCGGCGAGACCTCGTTCACGGTGATGCCGCGGCCGCGCGTCCTCGACGGTGCGCAGTGCCTGCTCGACCTCGGCGGCGATGCCGCGACCTCGCGCCAGGCCCAGCAGCTCCCCACCGAGGGCACGTTCAAGATCCGCACCTACGTCCCCGGCGACGATACCCGACGCATCCACTGGGTCCGCTCGTCGCAACAGGATCAGCTCGTGGTCCGGCTCCCCGACGAGCTGCCGCCTGCGGCTCCGTGCGTGCGCGTCATCCTCGATAACGATCTGCTCGGGGTCGAAGCGTTGACGACCCGCGCACCCGCCGATCTCCTGGATGCGCTCGTTCGGGTGTGGATCGGCGTCGGCCGGGCGCTGAGTGATCGGGGCACGCAGGTCACGTTGGTCACGGCCCTACCGCACGACGGGGCGTTCCGCTCCGTCGAGCGCAAGCTGCGCACGCGCGCGCAGCGTGACGATCAGCGTCTCGGCGCGCGGGTCTCGTGGCAGGAGTCGGTGTCGCTCGATCAGCTGGTGGGGAAGGCGCAGACCCGGTGCATCGTGATCTCGAGCCGCCCGCGTCGGATCAAGCATGCGGACTCGATCGCGTGGGTGATCGTGCCGGAGTCCGCGTGGACGCAGCCCGAGGATCTGGTGCGCAGCGATAGCGGGCTGACGCACCTGTTCCCGTCGGGGAGCGCGGAGAACCGAGCGAGTCGACGCAAGCGCGAGGC
>JAYVLW010000649.1:0-3411 GCA_043759315.1 Myxococcales bacterium | reverse complement strand
GCTCACCCGGGTCCTGAAGGGACCGAGCGGACCCCGACCTTCGAGCCGGCAGACCTCGGCGATGGCTTCGGCGAGAGCGAAGGCGAGCGGACGATGGTCGTCAGCGCGGCCTACGAGCTGCGACCCAAGTTCACCGGACGGATGCGCGCGATCGCGCGGCTCCAGGAGATGGCTGACAAGGCGTTCGACGAGCGGCAGATCGCGTTCGCCGTGATCCTCGGCGAGCCCGGCATGGGCAAGAGCCGGATCATCAGCGAGCTCGTCGCCCGCGTGCGCACACAGCACCCCACGGTCGTCGCGGTCACCGGCGTCGCCGACGAGAACGCAAACGCGTACGGCCCGGTCGCCCGGGCCCTGACCACGCGCTTCGGCCTCGCGGCGGGTGAAGATCCGAACGAGAGCCGCGACAAGATCCAGGCCGGCGTCGCCGACGTCGTCAAGGCGCAACAGGTCCCTGAGGTCGCGCACCTGATCGCGCACCTGCTCCGCGTGCCGTTCGACGACAGCCCGGTCGTCACCCCGTTGCTGGAGTCACCGCAGCGTCTCGAGGCGCGCCTGTTCATGGCGCTCAAGCGGTTCCTCAGCGCCGAGGCCGAGCGCCACCCGGTGGTGGTCGTCGTCGAGAACCTCGAGCTCTGCCAGCAGGACACGATCAACTTCCTGCACTACCTCGCGGCCGGACTCCGCGACACGCGCGTGCTGTTGCTCGGCACGGCAACGCCGAACCTCTACGAGCGCCACCCGTCGTTCGGCGATGGCGAGGTCGCACCGGTGCGCATCGAGCTCGGCTCGCTGACCGCCGGCGAGGCCGAGGATCTGCTCCGCGAGCTGTGCCGTTCGCTGCACGACATCCCACCGTCACTGCTCGCCCACGCAAAGACGCTCGGCGGATCGCCGCGGGCGATCCACGAGCTCGTCCGCCTGCTCCTCGAGAGCGACGTGATCGTTCGCGAGGGCGTGATGTGGCGCGTCGACCAGGCCGCGCTCGCGGCGATGAAGCTGCCGGCGTCGTACGACGAGGTTGTCGCCGCGCGGTTGCGTGTGATGGACACCACCGAGCGCCGCGTGCTCGAGATGGCCGCGGTCGTCGGCGAGACGTCGTGGCTCGACGCGATCCTCGCGGTCGAGCGGTTCGGTCAGCGCCCGGCGGATCCCGATGGGCCGACGCTCTCGCAGATCGCGGCGAGCGGTGACCACTCGCGGATCCAGGTGGTCGCTGCGATCGGCAAGCTGATCGAGCGCGAGTGGCTCACCGAAGTTCCGCAATCGTCGATCGCCGGCGAGCGCGAGCTACGCATCGCGAACCCGAATCTGTGGTCGCTCGTCTACAAGAGCATGGACGAGACGAAGCGGCGCACGCACCACGCCGCGGTCGCACGCTGGCTCGAGCTCCACCCCGAGGGCCGCAGTCCGACGGCGCAGGAGGAGGTCGCGCGTCACCTCGCGCTCGCCGGCGAGTCGCGCGAGGCCGCCACGCGGTACCGCCGCTCGGCCGAGGCCGCGCGTGCTCAGTTCGCGAACGAGACGGCGATCCGCCTGTTCGATCGCGCCCTCGCGTGCATCGGCGACACGGATCTCGCCGCGCGCATTCACATCTGGCACGACCTCGGCTCGGTCTACGAGCTGATCGGCGACTTCGAAGCGGCGCTCGGCGCATTCGAGCGCATGCTGCGCCTGTCCTGGGTCGCGGCGAGCAAGACCAAGGCCGCCGTCGCGTTCAACAAGATGGGACGCGTGTGGCGCCGCAAGGGCGACCTCAAGCTGACCCTCGAATATCTCGAGCGCGGCCTCGAGCTGTTCCGCGGCGCGAACGACGCGCGCGGCATCGCGGGGTCGCTCGACGATATCGGCAAGAGCCTCCACATGCTCGGCCGGTACGACGAGGCTCACGCCAAGATCACCGAGGCGCTCGCGCGCCGCGGCAAGAGCGGCGACAAGCGCGCGATCGCCACGTCGCTGTCGCGGCTCGGCGATGTCCAGCAAGATCGCGGGCAGTACGAGTCGGCGCTGACCTGCCACCAGGAGGCGTTCGACCTGCGCAAAGCGAGCGGCGACCGGTGGGGCCAGATCGTCTCGCAGAACAACCTCGCGTCGCTGTCGTTCGAGCTCGGCGAGTACGCCGAGGCGCGTGCCGGCTGGATGTCGGCGCTCGCGGAGGCCGAGGGCATCGGCGCCCTGCCCCTCTCGGCATTGATCCTCACGAACCTGGGCGAGCTCGCGCTGCTCGACAACAAGCTCGACGAGGCACGTAGCCGGCTCGAGAACGCCCTCGAGATCATCGAGGACATCGAAGACCGCGGCCTCGAGTCCGAGGTCTGCCGTCACCTCGCGCACCTCGAGAAGCTGCAAGGCCATACGGCCGAGGCGAAGGAGCTGGCCCAGCGCGCGCTCGCCGTCGCGAAGAAGGCAGGGCTGCGCGAGAAGGAGGCGCAGGCCTACCTGACGCTCGGCGACGTGCTCTCGACGAGCATCTACGACGCCGGGGATGCCAGCGAGTCGATGCCCGAGATGGCCCCGGCCGCCGTCGCGTTCACGAAGGCCATCGACATCGTGAAGAGCATCCGCAACGAGGCGGCCCACGGCAAGGCGCTGTTCGCGTTCGGTCGCTACAAGGCCGAGGTCGGCCAGATCTCCGACGGGAAAGACATGCTCCGCGACGCCATCATGGTGTTCTCGAAGCTCGGCCTGGGCCGCCCGGCCGAGGAAGCCAAGAAGTTCCTCGCCTCGCTCGCCTGAAGTCGCGGCCCGCAAAGACGATTCTGGTCCTTGCCATGCTCGGCGTCAGACGGCATGTTCTGCCGACGCGATGTTCTGGTTCTGGGTAGGGTTCTTCGCCCTTGTCGCGGTGCTGCTGTTCCTCGATCTCTTCGTCCTGAACAAGGGCGCGAAGGAACCCACGCTGAGGAGCGCCGCCTGGTGGACAGCCGGCTGGATGGCGCTCGGCCTCTCCTTCGCTGGCGTGGTCTATCTGATCTACGAGAACGGCTGGCTGGGCGCAAAGCTCAGCGACCAACCGCTGTGCAACACCGGCAGCGATGCGGCCGTGATGTACGTCTCCGCGTACCTGCTCGAGCAGGCGCTGTCGATCGACAACATCTTCGTCATCGCCCTCCTGTTCCGGTCGTTCCGCGTGCCGATGAAGTATCAGCACCGGGTTCTGTTCTGGGGAATCCTCGGGGCGATCGTGTTCCGCCTGATCATGCTCGGCGGCGGCGCCTACCTCGCGCACCGCTTCGACTGGATCTTCTACATCTTCGGCGCCTACCTGTGCTTCCAGGGCTTCAAGCTGTTCGGCCACGACGACGACGAGGCGTTCGACCACGACAAGAGCCTGGTCGTCCGCTTCCTCCGCCGGTTCGTCCGTATCGTCGACGGAGAGCACGAGGGAAAGTTCACGGTCAGGATCGACGG
>JAYVLW010000648.1:0-7983 GCA_043759315.1 Myxococcales bacterium | reverse complement strand
TCGCTCAAGCCAGGCGACCACGTGATCCCGCTCTACACGCCGGAGTGCCGCGGCTGCAAGTCATGCCTGTCGCGCAAGACCAACCTGTGCACCGCCATCCGCGCGACGCAGGGCAAGGGCATGATGCCCGATGGCACGAGCCGGTTCTCGATCAAGGGCCAGCCGATCCATCACTACATGGGCTGCTCGACGTTCGCCAACCACACCGTGCTCCCCGAGATCGCGCTGGCGAAGGTCCGAAGCGACGCTCCGTTCGACAAGATCTGCTACATCGGCTGTGGGGTCACCACCGGCATCGGCGCCGTCCTCTACACGGCGCAGGTCGAGGCGGGCGCGAACGTGGTGGTGTTCGGCCTCGGTGGCATCGGCCTCAACGTGCTGCAGGGCGCGAAGATGGTCGGCGCCGACAAGATCATCGGCGTCGATATCAACCCCGCACGCGAGGCGCTCGGCCGTTCGTTCGGGATGACGCACTTCGTGAACCCGAAGGAGCTCAAGGGCGACGTGGTGTCGCACATCGTCGAGCTCACCGGCGGCGGCGCGGACTATTCGTTCGAGTGCGTCGGCAACACCACGTTGATGCGCCAGGCGCTCGAGTGTTGTCACCGCGGCTGGGGCGTCAGCGTGATCATCGGCGTCGCGGGCGCCGGTCAGGAGATCGCGACCCGTCCGTTCCAGCTCGTCACCGGTCGTGTCTGGAAGGGCACCGCGTTCGGCGGTGCGCGCGGCCGCACCGATGTGCCGCGGATCGTCGACTGGTACATGGACAAGAAGATCGAGATCGATCGGCTGATCACGCACAAGCTGCCTCTCGAGAGGATCAACGAGGCGTTCGACCTGATGCACGAGGGCACCTCGATCCGCACCGTGATCGAGTTCTAAGCTAGTTAGGATCGTCGGGCGCGAGTCGGAACCACAGCGTGCGCGGCGCGCTGCACTGGCGGCACGTGACCTCGACCCGGCGCAGGCCCGAGGCAGGCGCTTCGTGCTCG
Source organism: Myxococcales bacterium (assembly GCA_043759315.1). Taxonomy (GTDB): domain Bacteria; phylum Myxococcota_A; class Polyangia; order Haliangiales; family Haliangiaceae; genus JABFXX01. The sequence continues at coordinate 6,991 of JAYVLW010000648.1, read as the reverse complement.
CGCACGCGGTACTGCCCGCCGCACTGCGCGCACGGCATGCCCTCGACGCGCGGCTCGATCACCGCGGACGAGGTCACCACGATCGGCCGCTCGCGCGCGCCTCCGGGGGAGAGCAGGGCGAGCTTCTCGCGATCCTGGACGAGCTTCTTCGCGGCGCGCTCCGCCTCCCGCCGGCCCACGCGCGCGCGCTTGCCGCTCACGGTCTGTCCTCGTTCGTGAGCCGCTCGATCACCTTTCCGGTGCGCAGCTCTACCGGCTTGCCGCGCTGGGCGAGCTGGGCGAGGAACTCGCTGGCCCGGCGCACGCTCTCTTCGCGGCGCTGGGCCGGCACGATCGTCGCGGTCGGCAGCGACTCCTGCGTGGTGCCATTGCTCGCATCGAGCGTTTCGAGCCAGGCCTCGACCTCGTGCTCGGCGTCTGCCACACCCGGATGTTAGGTCAGTTGGGCTCCGCGCGCAGCACGCGGAACCAGAACGAGCGTGGCGCGCTGCACTGGCGGCACATCACGTCGACACGCCGGAGGGCGGGGGCGGGTGCCTCGTGGTCGAGCAGCCGGAACTCGCCACCGCAGTGCGGGCAGTGGGAGCGCTTGACGCGTGATTCGATCACCGCGGTCGTGGTCACGGGCATCGGACGGTCGCGCGATCCAACCGGGGACGGCGTGGCGTGCATGATCCAGTGTGGGGTCGTCCGTCGGCTGCGCGAAACTCGCCATCCGGGTAGTGTCGGTGAAGGAGACGCCTGCTGATCGCGGCGCAGTGGCGCTCAGTAGAGTAGCGACTGGCACGTCAGCGAGCCGTCGGCCTTGCGGACCTGGCTGGTCGGCACGGGATGGAGCGTGAAGCCCGCGGCGTGCAGCACCTCGTGGGTGCGCGGGAACTCCCGTGCGACGATCACGTCCTTGCCGATGGCGACGGCATTCGCGGCGTAGGTCTCGACCTCGGGAACCCGTACGATGCGCAGGGCTGCGAACAGCTCCGGCGGCAGGCTCGCGTCGGCGAGGAGGATCGTGTCCTCGGCGAGCGGCGAGACCACGCACTTGAGGTGGAGCACGCCGGTGGGGAGGTCGAGCGGCACCACGCGATAGCCGCGCGGCGCGAACGTGCGCTCGAGTATCGCGATGCCCGCATCGGACGTCCGCGTCGAACGGCCGACGTAGAACACGCGGCCGATGCGCATCACGTCGCCACCGTCGAGCGTGGCCGGGGCCTTCATGTGCACGACCTCGCACGCCGTCGCGAGTGCATCGGCGACGGCGGCGGTCTCGGGCTGCCGCGTTGGTGCGCCGGGCCGCGTGATCAGCGCCACGCCGTCCGCGATCACCGCGGTGTCCTCGACGAAGACACAGTCCGGGCACGCGAGATCGGTCGGAAGCATCCGGACCTCGACGCCGCACGCGGCGAGCGCCTGGCGATACGCGAGGTGCTCGTCCCGCGCCTCGGCGAGATCGATCGGCTGTGCGGGTGCCGTGCGCGCGAGCGCTTGGGAGAACGTCCGCGGGATGTCGCGGGTCAGCGCACGCACGGTCACGACAGCCAGCGGCGCTCGAGCGGATGCACGTTGTACTGATCGCGCACGGCGTCGAGCGGCTCTTCCCACAGGTCTTCCCAGATCACACCGATCAGCGGCGCAGCATCGCGACCGGCCGTGTAGGCCTCGCGCAGCGAGTGCCGCAGCGCGCCCCATCGCCGCTCGGCGACCAGGTGCTTCATGGTGCCGAACACCATGATCAGCGCCGACACGGGGAGGTGGAGCTGGCCGTACGAGAACCAGTGGATGATCACTTCCTCGTGGCCCTCGACGCCGAGGCCGAGCAGGGCGTGCCAGACGTCGTGGGTCTGGCGAAACCGCCGCATCAGGTACGCCATGTCGGGATCGTCGACGTGCCGGGTGGCCGCGGCCTGGTAGTCGGCGGAGAGCTTGTTGCGATCGAGGTGCCGCGCGTACGCGCCGCCGAGGGTGTCGGGCGACAACCTGCGCAGGACCTCGTAGTCGACGTGATCGCTCGACAGCTCGGGCCGCTCGTCGAGGAGGCGCTGTCCCTCGGGCGCGCGCTGCAGCTCGTCGAGCAAGCGGCGGTAGCGCGGCCGTCCGGTGATCTCCTCGACGCGATGGATCTCGTGGGTCTTCGTGGAGTCGCCCATGACGCGAAGCACGGCCTGCGCCACCCGATAGCTATCCCGAAACAGACTCGGCTCGGCCATCTCTGCAGCGTGCAGCGGGGATGCGGAGCCGTCAACTACCGACGAAGTCCGAGGGGCTGGAATCAGCGACGTGCGGCCGGCGTTGACCTGCCATGAAGCGTCGCGACCTCGTCCTCGCCATCGCGGCGATCTCGATCGGCGCGTTCGTCCTCGTCTATCACGGTCCGGGGCGACCGTTCCTGCGTGGTCACGTGGGAGACGTTGCCGCGACGATGCTCGTGTTCGCGCTGTGCGGGCTGACCCGCTGGGGGCTGCGCACGCGCGCGATCGTCACGCACGGGATCGCCGTCGCGATCGAGCTCGGTCAGACCGTGTGGTCCGGCGGCGTGCTCCTGGGCAGCGTGTTCGACCCGTGGGACTTGGCCGCGTATATCGGTGGCGTCCTCGTGGCGCTGATCTACCATCGCGCGCATGAGCAGCGACCTGAGGTCCCGAGTCAGTGACGCCGAGTGGAAGCAGCGCGTGGATCTCGCCGCCTGCTACCGGCTGTGCGCCCTCTACGGCTGGGATGATCTGATCTTCACGCACATCTCCGCGCGCATCGAAGGTCCGGAACACCACTTCCTGATCAACCCGTACGGGATGACGTTCGACGAGGTGACCGCGTCGAGCCTGGTCAAGGTGAACCTGGATGGCAAGAAGGTTCTCGACAGCGCGTACGACATCAACCCCGCGGGCTTCACGATCCACGGCGCGATCCACGCGGCGCGCGAGGACGCGAAGTGCGTCATGCACACGCACTCGGTCAACGGCATCGCGGTCTCCGCGACGAGGCATGGCGTGCTCCCGATCTCGCAGCAGTCGACGTTCGTGCTCGCATCGCTCGGCTATCATGACTACGAAGGCGTGGCGCTTCGCGAGGACGAGAAGCCACGCCTCGTGAAGGACCTCGGCACGAACAACTTCCTGATGCTGCGCAACCACGGTCTGCTCACCGTGGGCACCACGATCCCCGAAGCGTTCGTCGCGATGTACACGTTCGAGTCCACGTGCATGATCCAGCTGCGGGCGCAGTCCACCGGCGCCGAGCTGATCCCGGTGGACCCGCGGATCGTCGAAGGCGTGAAGCAGGTGTTCGCCGCGGTGACGAAGGGGATGGGCGCGGGGCTCGCGTGGCCCGCTCTGCTGCGCAAGCTCGACCGCCAGATGCCGGGCTACGCCGAGTGAGTGATCCGTTTCGCTACCTCCTGCGGGTGCGTTACGGCGAGTGTGACGCGCAGGGGATCGTGTTCAACGCGCGGTGGGGCGAGTACGTCGACCTCGCGGCCGGCGAGTACACCCGCCGCCTGTTCGGAGGCACCGATCCGGTCGCTACCGACTTCGACTGCCGCCTCGTCAAGCAGGTGATGGAGTGGCGCGCCTCCGCTCGGTTCGATGATGTGCTCGACCTCCGCGTCCGCACCCTGCGCATCGGCACCACCTCGTATGCGACCCACACGGAGGTCCGGCGGCTCTCCGATGGTCTCCACCTCGCGGACTGCGAGACCGTCTATGTCTCGGTCGAGATCGGAACCTCGACGAAGCGGCCGGTGCCGCCGCGCCACCGGGCCGCGCTCGAGTCGGGTGCTCCCGGCGTGGTCGTCGATCACGCAGGCGCGCTGCCGCGCTAGGGCCCACGTGGAGGGTCCCGGGGGACCCGGAGCAGCCCGCGATCACTCGCTAGCCGCCTGCAGGGGGCCCACGAACGGGGCCGCGCAACGCACAGCGTTGCAGGGTCGAGAGCGCCGCTACGGGGTGTCGTCGGTCGGAACGAGCGACGGCGCATTTGCGAGCGCCGTGGTGGCATCGGAAGCCGCAGTGGTGTCGACAGCTTCATCCCACGCGATCTGGGGGCCCTTCTCGCCACGGGGTGCAGACTGGCGTGCGGCCTTCCGTTCCTGCTTCTGGCGAGCGTGATCCTTCAGATCCGATTCGCGCTGACGTTTTGCAAATGTGGCTTTCCTATTCATGCGACCTCAGTTGGAAAGTAGTTCGATAAGGTACCTCAAGTGAGGTCCGGGCGCTCGTAAAGAGATCCCCCCCGTTGGCACGCCTACATCAGCGATCGACGGAGCTTTTCATCGCTTCTGGATAGCGCGTGCCAGCGGCGGCGCCATGTGGCGCGATGGCATCGAGCTTTGCAAGCTCGTCCGTGGTGAATGTGACACCCGCCGCAGCAAGGTTTTCCTCCAGATAGACCCAAGCGAGCGCGAGCTGACTCGCCGTGACGCCCTTCGCGCGTGCAACTTCGGTGAGCGCCGTGACGAGTGCCAGGACTTTGCCGAAGTCGTCACCCTTGGAGCGGGGGGTGAACCGCCGGCTGCCAGATCCTCGAACGACTTGATCTGGTCGGTGGGGAAGGCCGATCTCTCGACCTGTCGCGAGCTCGCCGTCCTCAGGGCAACGCGCCGCTGTAGTGGAGGAGTCGCACCGCGATCCGGGCGCCGTGATCCACGAGCAGCGCGGCGAGCGCGTCCTGATCATCGAGCACGATCGAGAGCTGCGGATCGCGTGCGTGCGGGCGGAGTGCGGCGAGCAACGGCGCAGCGAGCGTCGGGCGCGCGACGCGGAAGAGCCGCGCACCGGCGGGCTCGAGCGCGGCGAAGCCGACGGCGGCGCAGCTCTCGTCGCGCAGCTGCCGGAGCACGACCCGCGGCCGCTTGCGCACCATCGCGAGCTGCCCTCCGAGGAGACCGAGCGCGCGCTCGATGTCGTCGTCATCTTCGACGCTCACGGCGCTCGCGATCGCGGGCTCCCCTGGCAGATCGGGCAGGCCGGCCCACGCGAACCGGAGCGCGGTCGAGCGATGTGCCGGCTGCATCCCCAGCCGTTCGTACACGGTGATCGAGCTCGACTCGGGTCGCGCATCGAGGTGCCACTCGCGCACGCCGGCGGTGCGCAACGCGGCAGCAGCGGCGAGCATCAACGGGAGTCCCGCATCGGCGACGCGCGGCGCCGTCACGAGATCGCGCACATAGCCGATCGTTCCGAGCCTCTGCACGCTCACGTAGCCGGCGATCGCGCCATCGCGATCATCGAGCAGCGTGCCGGCCAGTGGTGGCGCGGCGATGCCGAGGTCCTTGCACAGGATCTCCACGGCGGGCAGGTCAGCGGGACGCGCGGGACGGATCACGAAGGAGAAACCGCCGCGCGGCTCCCGCGATTCCTTCAGATTCCGGTCACAGGATGATCTGGCCGACGCCGAGCCGGAAGATCAGGAAGGCCTTGAACCGATTCGTGCCCGTCGAGTGGAACGCGTCGCCGGGGGCGCCGTCCATCGGGTCGTACCACATCCACTTCGCGACGCTCGGGATGCCATCGGTGGTGGCGGTCGGCTGACACGTGATCGGAAACGTGCCCGCCTGATCGTCGTTCGCTTCGCCGACCGCGAGCCGCCCGACCGCGGTCGCGGTGACGGCACCGGCGCCGTTGACCCAGCCCTGGCTCGTGATGCCGGCGGCGGAGGCACCCGCGTTGCACTTCGTGATCTCGGTGTTGATGATCGCCTGCGTCGGACCGGTGAGCGCGTTCGGGCCAGTGGAGAAGTCGATGCCGGTCGCGCATGCTTCGAACCGGGCGTCGCCCGTGTACAGCGTCCCGGTGTCGCGCGAGAACGTGCCGAGCACGCCCTGCGTGACGGACAAGTCGTCCCACGTGACGATGTAGAGGTATGCGCCCGCGGGCGCATCGGCCTCGGGGATCGTGTAGACCTCCGGGCCTTCGCCGATCGGGCAGTTGAAGATCTGCCCGGCGGTCTGCGCGCGCTGGCCCTGCGTGAAGTGCGTGATGCCGGCGGCATCGCCGTAGCCAAAGCTGTACGCGTTGTCGGCGGTGATCACGACGTGCACGGGGCCGGTCGCGACGGGCGCCGCATCGAGGTCCGCGGTCGCCGCATCGTCATCACCACCCGGTCCGTCGGGGCGCGACGCCGGCGCCGGTCCACACGCGGCCGCCACGAGCAGCCAGCCCAGGCTGATCCTCATCATGACGACGGGTATATCGCGCGCGCCGTGCGCGGCTGGTTCGATAGGATCGGACAGCTACCGCATCATCGCGACGCCGCCGCTCTCGCCCGCGAGCGCCTGCAGCAGCGACGCATCCTGATCGATGCCGAGCCCGACCGTGTCGAACCGCACGCCACGGCGCATCTCGCTGCGCGCGCGGGACAACAGCGTGTCGGCGCCACCGCCGCTGTTCGCGAGACCGTCGGAGAGGAGGACCACCCGGGCGGCGCCGATCGAGTATGCGAGGTCGAGTGCGGGGACCGCGGCGGTCGACCCACCGGTGGTGATGCCCATGACGAACGACTCGACCGCGCCGCGGGTCCTCGGTTCCAGCACCATCATCTGCGGCGCCAGCGCCTGCAGCGAGTCATCGAACCAGATGATGTTGAACCGCGTGCCGTCGGGCATCGCGCGCAGCGTGCCGATCAGCTCCTGCTTCGCGGCCTCGAGCTTCGACGGCAGCGGACTTCCCGCCACGCTGTTCGCGATCGATCCGCCGAGGCCGGCGAGCACGGCACCGGTCTTCGACATGCCGACCTGGGATCCCGCGAAGCCCGCCGACACACCGCCCATCGATCCCGAGCGGTCGAGGACGAACACCACGTCCTGCGCACCATCGAGAACAACGCCGAAGAACTGCACGTGCACCGAGACCTCGGCGTAGCCCCCACCACCGCCACCGCCGCCGCCACCGCCGACCATCACGGGCGTCGGCGCGAGCCCGATGGCCCCGCGCGTGTTGAGGCCGAAGCCCGCCGTGCACGCGGTGGCGGTCACGGCGAGGACAAGCGTTGCGAGGCGAAG
>JAYVLW010000647.1:0-4273 GCA_043759315.1 Myxococcales bacterium | reverse complement strand
CTGGAGGAACCGCCCCGGTGCGTGGAGGCCGGCGATGCGCTCGCTGGAGACGACGCGGGCATCGGCGATCACGACGCGCGTGAGGCCGTCGCGCGTGGCGACCCACAGCTCCGCGCCGACCGCGACCGCGTCGAGCACGCCCTCGATCTCGACGCGATAGCGAAGGCTGCCGTCCGCGTTGCACACCGCCACCCCAGCGGAGTCGGCGACGAGCAGCTCGCCGCGTGCGCCGAAGAACCTGACGACTCTCCGCTCGCTGGCCACTTGCCGCGAATATATCGCGTCGCGAGGCGGGGTTGCCGGATGTGGCGCACGAGACTCGGTGCGGTGGTTCGCGGCTCGGCGCGCGGCGACGAGCACGCACGCTCGCGGCAGAAGGTGGCCCGCGTGCGCGGGATGAAGTCGTCGCGACGCTCGCGCACCTCACGCACCGAGGTCCAGCGAGCTGTGTTCGAGGCAAGACCTACATCGGGATCTCCGCGGTGCGCTGCTGCCGGATCGAGCCAACCTCGGGGGCGACCCTGGTAACCTGGCGAGATGATTCTGTAGTCTGCCCGGACGGGAGTGCGGGGCGAACGGGTACAAATCGCGAAAATCGCGAACTTGGCGGGGAAATCGCGAAGCCAAGTTCCGTACTATCAAGACAGTGGCAGCCAGGTCCGGGCCATCGGAACAAGCCAGCCTCGACTGGCGTCGCCTCGCGAGCGATCGCAACGTCGCGCCTGCGGTGGCGCAGGGGTTGTGGGAGCGCGCGAACACCGCAGCGAACAAAGATCCAGTCAAGGCCGAGCAGGCGTTCAAGCGCATGCTCGAAGAAGCGGCGGCTCACGACGCCGCACCGGCGGTCGGCAAAGAAACGCTGGTCGATGCGAAGGCGCCGGCGGATCCGGCGTCGCTGGGACCCGGCAAGCTGACCCGCGTCCTCGAAGAGCAGAAGGCTCCGCCCGCGTCGGCGAAGAAGGACAAGGACGCGGCGGCGAGCACCGGCGGTCCCGCGGCGGCGGCTCCCGCCGGCGGCGACACGACACCCGATGCCGCGAAGAAGCCGACCGACAAGAAGACGCCCGAGGCGCTGCGCACAGAGATCGCGGCCGCCGTGCACGCCGGCCAGAGCGCCGCCGCAATCCTCGCCGCGTCGGATGCGACGACGATCGTCGAAGCGCTGCGCGAGCTGAAGGCGACCGAGGGTCCGGGCCTGCTCAAGAAGCTGATGGGCGTCGCCGGCACCGCGATCGAGAGCCTTCTCGCGGCGCGCGCGCCCGACGCGGACGCGAAGGCCGGCGAGCCCGTCGGCGAGAAGGTTCAGATCGATGCGGGCGAGGAGCAGCACACGCAGTTCGTCGACGATGCGGGCGTGCCGATGATGGCCTCGACGCCGCGTCCGGTCACCCAGCGGATCGAGGACTGGAAGCGGTACCTGTCCGAGCAGCCGCCCGCGGTCCAGGCGAAGGTCGCCCCCGAGATCGCGCGCGCAACTCAGCTCACCACGACGGTGGCCGACCTAGCGAAGAAGGCGAAGGCGGGCGATGCGGCGGCGAAGACCGCGCTGCAGGCCGCGCAGCAGCAGCTCGCCGGATCGATCAGCGCGATCGGGCGCCAGATCCCGCCGGAGCCCGAAAAGAAGCCAGCACCGCCACCCGTGCCCGTGGCGCCACCGCCGCCGCCCGCGGCCTCTGCGAAGGCGACGCCGCCGCCGGTGCCGGGCTCGGCACCTGTCCCCGGCGCCAAGGCGCCAGCGACTCCGCAAGCATCGCCGGCGCCTGGCGCGCCGCAGATCGCCGGAGCGAACCCGGCCGGCAAAACGCCGACACCGGTGCCGGCTGCGCCACCCGTGCCCGGCGCGCCGGAGAAGAGCGAGGCCGAGAAGCAGCTCGAGGCGTTCATCGACGACGAGCTCAAGCCGCTCCGCGGGATGAACTTCTCGGCGGCCACGCGGTACACGGTCACACGGCTCGTCGGCGAGCTCGGCACGTTCGAGCTCGGGCTCGGGCTCCACGTCGGGAAGTTCGGAAGCAGCCCGAAGGTCGCCGAGGCGAAGGCCTTCATCGCCGAGAAGCGATCCGCGCTCGAGGATCGGGCACAGCTCCTGTTCACGACGACGATCCTCGGGAAGACGGGCGCGCCGAAGCTCGATCCCGCCACCTATCGCGAGCTCGAACAGCTCAGCAAGCTCGAAGTCGAGCCGTGGCTCGTGGCGTTCCGCAAGGAAGCGGCGAGCTTCCCGGCCGGTGTCGCGACCTGCCAGCAAACGAAGTCCGATCTTGAGGGCGCTCAGGCGCTGATCCTCAAGCATCACGATCAGGTCTTGCGCGCGGCGATCACGGCGATCGCCGCGGTCGATCCGAACCACCCCGGCGACGTCATCACCACCGAGATCGCGAAGGTCCAGCTGTGGCTCGACGCCATCCTGCTGCCCGATCCTCAGCTGCTGCGGGTGAAGGTGAACGTCGAGCGCAAGCTCAAGGAAGCCGACATCAAGAAGGCCGCCGAGGCCGCCGCGGCCAAGAAGGCCGCCGAGGCCGCCAAAGCCGCCGAGGCCGCCGCAGCCGCCAAGGCGAAGCCGCCGGAACCTCAACCGCAGAAGGAGCCCGACAAGAAGGCGACGGCGCCGGTGGCGCCTCCGGCGCCGTCACCGGAGCCCGCGAAGGCCGAGGCGAAGCAGCTCACCGACAAGGAGAAGGCTGCACTCGAGAAGGAGAGGGTGGCCCTCGAGCTCAAGCTCGTCGAAGAGCAGCTCGAGCTGATGATGGAGAACGCGCTCAAGAAGTACGAGATCTTCAATGCCGCGGGCGCCGCTGGCCTCACCGCGGCGACGTTGCTCGCGCACGTCGCGCCGATGATCGTGATTCCGGCCGCGCTCGGTAAGGCCGGCATCATGTTCTATACGAAGTACTCCAAGAAGAAGGGGTTCCTTCAGGCGAAGAACCAGCTGCTCATGCTCGCGCCCGATCAGATCCGCGAGCTCGGCGAGCTGTTTGGCACCGATCTCTACACGTTCTCCAGCGCCCTCCAGGAGGTCGACAAGGCCGCGAAGGTGGCCAAGTTCCAGACCGGCGCCGGCGCAGACACGGTCAAGAAAGAGTCCGCTCCGCTCGCCGTCGACGCCGTCGAGGTCGGTACGGCGCTCAGCGGCGTGCACGAGGGTGTCGTCCACCTGATGCACGTCGGCGCATCGCTTGCTGGCCCGATCGTCGCCGGCATCCAGCTCGGCATGAACTTCCACGAGGCGGCGCACGCCTCGCACAAGATCCACGACATCAAGCACAAGCTCGAGCAGATCGAGGCGGTGCTCGGCAATCCGACGGCGCCGGCTGCAGCTCCCCCACCGCCACCCGCGGGTGGGGCACTCGTTCTTCCGCCGCTGCCGCCTCACCTCATCGCTCCTCCTCCGCCGCCACCGCCGAAGGTCGCGTCACCTGCGGCGAACGTCGCGTCGCCCGCGCCGACGCCGACCAGTGCGCCGAGCACGACCGACAAGCCGGGGGAGCCCGAGAATGCCCCCGCCGCCGTGGTGGTCGAGACGACGACGATGGCCAGCGCGGGGCACACGCTCAAGGCCGATCCTGCGAAGGGCACGCTCGAGTTCAACAGTATCCCCGGATTCGCGGTCGCGAAGCTGCAATCGATCCTCGACGTCGTCCCGCCCGACATCCGCCAGAAAGTCGCGGAGGCGCTCGCGGTCGCCACTGACGCGGCGGCGACCGTCCTCGACCCGGCGCTCAAGGCCGGTGCGCAGCCCGCGCAGCGGCCAGATGTCGTCAAGCAACTCGGGAGCAAGCTCAAGGCGCTCGCGATCAAGATCCGGATCGTCGGCGACACCGGCAAGCTGACCGACGCCGACCCCGGCGTCGTCCAGCGCGCGCGCGCCGAGGAGGAGGCTCGCAAGACCAAACTCGCCCAGCCGCAGCCCGACACCAAGCCCACCGCGACCGCGACCGCGACTTCGGCGACCGCGCCTCCTGCAAGTGATGGCAAGGCTGACGTGTCTCCCACTGCAAAGGATCCGGGTACCGCTCCGGCGGCCGCGCCGACTGCACCGGCGGCCGCGCCTGCTGCACCGGCGGCCGCGCCGACTGCGGCGGCCGCGCCGACTGCGGCGGCCGCGCCTGCTGCACCGGCGACCGCGCCTGCTGCACCGGCGGCCGCGCCTGCTGCACCGGCGGCTGCGCCTGCGGCCGCGCCGACTGCTGCGGCACCGACTGCACCGGCGGCCGCACCGACTGCGACGGCCGCGCCGACTGCCGCGACTCCTGCGCCGGCCGCCCCAACCAAT
>JAYVLW010000646.1:0-2818 GCA_043759315.1 Myxococcales bacterium | reverse complement strand
TCCGCAAGGCGATCGTGAAGCCGGTGGTGCGGTTCATGATTCCCGTGGTCGCGTTCGCGATCGTGGGGATGATCTACAACTACGTTCGCTTCAAGTCGCTGACGGAGTTCGGGCACAACTATCTCGACGTTCGCCAGCAGATCCAGATCGAACAGTACGGCCTCGCGAGCTACCACTACCTCGGGCGCAACCTCGCCGTCGCGTTCACGCTGCTGCCGGAGATCCTCACGGGTCCACCGTACGTGCAGATCGGTGGCCACGGCCTCGCGATCTGGGTGACCACGCCAGTGCTGCTGCTCGTGGTGTGGCCGCGCGAGAAGCCGCCGATCCATCTGGCGCTGTGGATCACCGTCGCGGCGGTCGCGCTGCCGTCCCTGATGTACCAGAACAGCGGCTGGTTCCAGTTCGGCTACCGGTTCAGCCTCGATTACATGGTGTTCCTCGTGATGCTCCTCGCGATCGGCGGACGGCCGCTGAACAAGGTCGCGAAGACGCTGATGGTCCTCGGGATCATCGTCAACCTGTTCGGGGCGATCACCTTCCACCGAAAGTGGCAGTACTACCGGGGTGGCGCCGCGGCCTACGACGTCGTCGTTCCGCACTGACGTAACGCGCGTAGGCGCACGCGTGCGCCTGCGCGCGGCTGCGTGGGTCGCTTCCTCGACGAACCCGTGCAGCGCATGCACTTGCGCGGGTGCGCGGAGTGGCCTCGGGCTTGCTCTTAGAAGCCGCTCGTATGGACACCGAGACGCGGACGCAGCCCCCTACCAAGAGCTGGAGAGAGCGCGTGCTCGCTCCGTTCGCCACGGTGAAGCCCGGGGAGGCCGCGAACGTCATCCTGATGACGGTCTGCGTGTTCCTGATCCTGTGCGCGTACTACGTGCTCAAGACCTCGCGCGAGGGCCTGATCCTCTCGGGCGGCGTGTTCGGCCTCAGCGGCGCCGAGATCAAGATCTACGCGAGCGGCGCGATGGCGCTGCTGTTGATGGGCCTCATCCCGGCGTACAGCGCACTCGCGAACAAGGTCTCGCGCCTGCGGCTCATCAACTACTCGTACTCCGGCGTGTTCGTCTCGCTCGCCGTGTTCTTCGTACTCGGGCGCGCCGGGGTGCCGGTCGGTCTCGCGTTCATGATCTGGCTCGGCCTCGTCAGCGTGTTTCTGATCGCGCAGTTCTGGTCGTACGCGAACGACATCTACAGCGAGGAGCAGGGCAAGCGGCTATTCGCGGTGATCGCGATCGGTGGATCGGCCGGCGCGATCGTGGGCCCGAAGCTGACCACGCTGACCGATACCTTCACCCTGATGCTGGTCGCCGCCGGGATCCTCGGCGGCTGCCTCGTGCTGTTCAACCTGATCAATCGAAAGCAGCAACCCCACGGCGTCGTCGCCGGCAAGGACAAGGACGGCGACGAGGGCCCCACCTCGGGCCCGGGTGGCTTCACGCTGATCATGAAGGATCGCTACCTGCTGCTGATCGCCGTGATGGTGCTGATCGCGAACCTCGTCAACTCGATGGGCGAGTTCCTGCTGTCGCACGCCGCCACGAACCACGCGATGGAGCTGGCGCCCGGAGTGTCGAGCGATCCGGCGGTCGAGGCCGCTCGCCGCGAGATCATCAAGGCGTTCTACGGTGACTTCTTCTTCTGGGTGAACCTCGTCGGCTTCATCATCCAGGCATTCCTCGTGTCGCGGATCATCAAGTGGATCGGCGTGCGCGGCGCCCTGTTCATCATGCCGATCGTCGCGTTCGGCACCTACGGCGCGATCGCCGTCGTGGGCGGTCTCATGATCACGAGGGCGATGAAGGTCGCCGAGAACTCCGTCGACTACTCGTTGCAGAACACGGTTCGCCAGGCGCTGTTCCTGCCGACCTCGCGCGACGCGAAGTACAAGGCGAAGGCCGCGATCGACGTGTTCTTCGTCCGCTTCGGCGACACGATCTCCGCCCTGGTCGTCGGTGTGGGGCTGCACTCCCTCGGCATGAGCGTGCGAGGCCTCGCGATCGTCAACGTCGTGCTGATCTCCGCGTGGATCTTCGTGGCGCTCGCGATCGCGCGCCGCCACAAGGCGTTCGGAGACAAGGCATGAGCGTGACGCGACCGTCGCGCCCCTGGGCGCCCGCGATCGTCCTGTTCCTGATCATGGTCGCCCACGCGCTGCTCGAGACGGCGCGCGATGCACTGTTCTTGACGCGGCTCGGTCCGGACATGCTCGGCTGGGCGTACGTCTCGATCGCGGTGACCGCACTCGCGGCCGTGGCGGCGGTGCGGCGGTGGAACCGCTCGCATGATGCGTACGCCATGCTCGTGGTGTTCCTGGTGTTCGCGGTCGCGGGCACGGCGGTGCTCGCGGTCGTCATGGTCCAGTCTCCATGGGCGTCGTTCGTTCTCTACGTCTGGACCGGCCTCGTCGCCTCGCTCGTCGTTCCCACGTTCTGGCTGGTGCTCGATGGCGAGCTCAGGGTCACCGAGGCGAAGCGCGTGGTCGCGTGGGTGGCCGCGGGCGGCAGCATGGGTGCGCTCGTCGGCTCGGCGATCGCGTCACTCCTCGGGCACGTACTCGCTGCGCGGCACCTCGTCACGGCCGGCGCGATCGCGTTCGCCGTCGCCGCGGTCTCGGTGGGCCCGCTGCTCACCGCACGTCGCGCGAAGCGCTCCGCCGTGGCCCCGACCGTCGATGCCGTCGCGCCACCGGGCCGCATGCGCCGGTACGCGGTGCTCCTCGTGTGCTTCGCCATCATCTCCACCGTGACGCTCACGATCGGTGACCTCATGTTCAAGCGCGTGCTCGCCGAGAGGGTCCCCGCCGAGCAGATCG
>JAYVLW010000645.1:0-2866 GCA_043759315.1 Myxococcales bacterium | reverse complement strand
CAGGTCGCGCTCGAGATCGGCGCCGCACCCGGCGGAGCCGTCCTCGCGCTCGCGCGCCGCGGTCTCACGGTGTGGGGCGTCGATACCGGCGAGCTCGCGCCGGTGGTGAAGGCGTTGCCGAACGTCACGCACCTCGCGAAGAAGGTCGGCGCCGTGCGCTGGGAAGAGCTCCCGCCGCGGATCGACTGGCTGCTCGTCGACGTCAACCTCGCACCGCAGGTCGCGCTCCACGAGATCTCGCGCCTGATGCCGAAGCTGCGGCCCACCCTGCGTGGCGCCGTGATCACGCTGAAGCTCAACGACTGGGGGTTCGTCGCCGAGCTGCCGGAGCTGGTCCAGCGGATTCGCGATCTCGGCCTGCCGGACGTGCGGCTCCGCCACTTGCCGGCGAACCGCAAGGAGGTCTGCGCGGTCGCGCTGCCTAGAGTTCCACACCGCATGAGGTGAGCGCGGCGAGGACATTCAAGCCTCGTTTCGCGGCGGACGGGTGGCAGCAGACTCTCGAACGAACTCGGTTGGGAGCTGAGCCTACCGGGACACGAGCTGGACCTCGACCATGGTGCCGCTCGGCCCCGGCCGCCGGTTCTAGCAGCGCAGCTAACGACGGACTCCGAAGATCTTCATCGGCTTCTCTTTGCCCTTGAGTGCAGCGTCGGGCAGCGGCTGGAGTGGGAACCGCCCGCCGAGCTGGATCGCCGTCGCCTCCGACACGAGGATCTGGCCGCCGGCAGCGATGCCGCACAGGCGTGCGCTCGTGTTCACGGTGTCGCCGATGACCGTATACGAGAGTGACTTCGAGCTACCGACGTAGCCGGAGACCAGTGATCCGGTGTGAATCCCGATGCCCGCCGCGAGTGGGACCGCACCGAACGATGCGCGGTGCGCGTTGAGCTGGTCGAGGACCTCCAGCTGCTCGAGCGAGCATTGAACGCAGCGCACCGCATCGTCGGCATGAAATGCGGGAGCGCCCCAAAACGCCATGATGCCGTCGCCCATGAACTTGTCGAGCGTGCCCTCGTACTTGAAGATGCATTCGACCATGAGCTCGAAGTATTCGTTCAACAGCTCGACCATCGCCTCGGCCGGCGTCGCCTCGCTCATGCGCGTGAAGCCGCGGAGGTCACTGTTGAAGACGGTGGCCATCGGAACGTGGATGCCACCCTTCTTGATGTCCAGCTTGCCGGAGATCACCTGCTCGGCGACGTTCGGTGAGAGCAGCCGCGAGAATCGATCACGCGTCATGATCTCCTGCTGCACCTTCAGGCCGAGCAACGTGTTGGAGATCAGCATCGCGACCTGATTGCCGACGGCGGTGAGCAACTCGAGGTCCTTGGGCTTGAACGAGGCGATCTTCTCCGAGTCGAGCCACAGCGCACCGATGACGTCCTTCTCGTGCAGTAGCGGCACAACGATCGCGCTGGTGATGCGGTTCAAGAACATCGACTTACCGCCGGTGCCAAAGTCCGTCCCTGCATCGTGGGTCATGACGCCTGCCCGTTCCTTCGTGACGTGCGCGAGGATCGTCGACGAGATATTGATCGGCACGTTGGCGCCATCGCGGCGACGGTGGGCGCGCGGCGTCAGCGTACCGTCGGGCTCCTTGAGGAGGATCACACCGCGATCGGCATCCACGAACCGGAACAGCGCGACGAGGATCTTCGACAGCAGCGCGTCGAAGTCGCGCTCCAGGCCGATCTCGCGTAGCAGCTCCCACGTGATGCGCAGCCGCTCGTAGTCCAGCCGAAGCGCAGCGTTGTCGCGGATGGCCTCGTCGAACGGCAGGAACTCCTTGCTCTGCGCGGCCACCTGCTGGCCGATGGCGTGCTTGGAGTTGTCGACGCTGACCAGGTGATCGTGTGCCGGAACCTCGATCGCTTCCGCCGTACGCTTCTTGACCATCCACTGCGGCGTGCCTCCGGTCAGGGGGGCGCCGGTCGCGGGATCGAAGTTCGCGACGAACGGATGATGAATCACGCCCGGAGACGGCGGTGGGGGTACGAAGTGGAACGGCGCGGACCCATCGTCGAACTGAAGCGCGGTGTTCCCCAGCCGGATCTCGTCCCCGAGACGCAGCACGCGCGAGCCCGCGACCCGTTCGCCGTTGATGTACGTGCCGTTCATGCTGCCGAGGTCCCGGAGCATCATCGACGTACCTTGCTGCTCGATGACGCAGTGCTCTTTGCTCACGATCGTGTCGAGCAGCTGGATCGCGTTGCTCGGATGTCGCCCGACGCCCTGATGCGGCTGCAACTCGATCGCCTGCCAGCCCTGGTCCGTGATGTAGATGATACGAGCCATGCCCCCCCAGAGGGTATCGCGCCACGGCGAAGCTCGCAGCGGCAGACCTGCGGAACGTGCGCGCCTCGATCAGCGCGGACTGGGGCTGCTACCGCTCGCGTTCGTGTCGGCCTGCCTGCTGGCGTTCACGACCGCGATGGGCCGGTTCGGATTCGGGTTTCGTCTGGGCGTGATCGGCCTCGGCGTCGCGGCCGGGATGGGCGTCATCGCCGCGGTGCAGATGGGGCGTCGCCGCCCCCGGCCGGCGACGATCCCGCGCGCCACGGTGGCCGGCCGCCGATCATGATCTAGCCGGACTGTTCGAGCAGAAGCGGCACCACCTGGTCGTCGACGTTCCCGCATCGGAGCCCAGCGTCAGCGGTGACGAGGCGCGGTCGTCTCGAACCTCCGACGCATTCCACACGAGGACGCCGCCGAGCTGCGGCGCGACGCCCCGCCGTGCTGCGCCGCCGCGTGCCGGGCTGGGAAACGGCCTTGGCTGGCGAATGTTGCCGTCGCTCGATCGCGTGTACGTCAGCGAGCGCGCTCGCGCGGATCTCGGCTGGCGCCCAACGCACGAGTTTTCGTC
>JAYVLW010000644.1:0-4727 GCA_043759315.1 Myxococcales bacterium | reverse complement strand
CCCTGGAGCAGCGCCTGGCCCTTGCCCTTCTCCGGCAGCACCACGCGGTACGTGGGCTTCCACATCGGCGCGCCGACGACGTAGCTGACGAGGAGATCGTGTGCGTGTGCGCCGGCGAGGCGGATCGTGACGTCGACCTGCTGGAACATGCCCTCGCCGGCCGTGGCGTCGAGGCTGCGCTGGAACTGCAGTGAGATGTCGTCGTTGTGCAACGTGATGCCGCTGACCTTCGACAGCTTGACGACCGACATCTTGCTGTCGTGGATCAGCGTGACCTTGTAGTCGAGCTGGTGATCATCGGAGTCGTTCGGTCCGCGCGGCGAACCATCGGGCTGGATCACCTCGACGAGCAGCACCCGGCCGGAGAGCGTGTCGCCCTCGCTGGTGTGCAGCGTGACCTCGGTGCCGCGCAGCTTGTCGAGGACCTCGGCAAGGCTGCCACTGCCGGGTCCGAGGGTGGCGATCGCTGCGTTCGCCCAGGCGCGGGGATCGAGCGGCATCGAGATCGAGACGGCGCGCCCGCCGGACTTCTCGACGACGGTCAGGCTCTTCAGGAGATCGTTGACCTGGTCCTTGCGCACCCGGATCGTGAACATGTCCCCGGTGACACTCCCGCCGCGCTCGAAGTAGCCGACGCCGTTGCGATACAGCACCACCTTCGAGAGCTGGAGCGCTCCGCCCGTCGTCGAATATGGCTTGCGCACTCCACCGCAGGCGGAGGCCGCCAGTGCGAGCGCGAGGATCGATACCAGACGCATCCTCTTGATCATCGGCGCATCCTACTCGCAGTGCGATCTCGGCGCATGGGGCAGGCCGCTGCTATCCTCGGAACCGCGATGCGCGCGCTGGTCTAGTGGATCGGGCGCGCGCGCGGTCGCGGCTGCGTCAGGCGGCGGCAACGCGGCACGCGGTCGGTTGCGTGGGCGAGCGGAAACACGATCTCGAGGCGCGTCGCGCCCTGCGCGCAGCTCGCGACCCGGAGCGTGGCATCGTGCCGCTCGACCACACCGAGCACGATACGCAGCGAGTCACCGCGATCGAGGCGAGGGGAGGTCGGGCGGCCGGGCGACTCCAGCGCCGTGCTCGTCACCTCGAGTCGCACGCCGTGACCGTCGGGCGTCTTGTCGACGACGAGCGCCACGGCGCCGGTACCGGCAGGCGATGCGAGCCAGAGCTCGAGCAGGGCGCCCACCAGTCGTTCGAGGTCTCTCCGCACGCCGTGGATCTGGGCGAGCTCCGACGCGAGCCCCGCGACCAGCTGGAGCTCGAGCAACGACGTTCGTGCGCGCTCCGCGACCACGCTTCCGACGAGTGCTGCGAGATCGAGCAGCTCGGCGGGCTCCTGGCCGACCACGGGCGGGGGCTTCATGGCGGGAAGTAGAGCGCGCTCCGCGTCTCGCCGCCGTCCGACAACGACGGATCCGGGCGTCGGTGTCCGTCCTACAAAAGGGAGTACATTGGGGCCGTGGGGCAGACCTCAACGGCGACGTCCGTCGTGGGCGAGACAGGCCCGGCGCGAGCGGCGAGGCTGTTCGCGTCGCCGACGGGCGTCCTGATCATCATCCCGGCGCTGGTCATCGCCGTCGGCGTGGCGGTCCTCCTGCTCGGGCGTCGTGCCACGCACGACAGCGCCGAGACCATGGCACGCCACCAGCTCGTGGCGCAGGCGATCGACGTCCAGCGCGACATCGGCTTCGCGCTCGATCAGGCCGGACCGATGCTGTCCTCGATGCGGCTCCTCGCGGATGCGGCGCTGCCCACACCGGATGCGATGATGCGCCTCCGCGATGTGGTCGTCGGGCGCCCGGGCATCGCGTTCACGAGCATCGTGTTCCCGAGCGGTGCGATGTTCACCACCTTCATCGACCATCCGACCGGCGAGCTGCAGGTCGCCGAGTCGCATGTCACCGCGACGGGATCACCGCGCACGGACTACAGCTTCACGACAGGCGAGCCGCGCGTGGTCAAGACGGAGACCAGCAAGTACGATCCGCGAACGCGACCGCGCTACATGTCCGCGGTCCAGGCGAAGGCGCGCATCTGGCTGCCGCCGCGCACGTTCTCGTCGTCGCACAAGACCGGCCTGACCGTGGCCGAGCCGGTGTACGCCGTCGACGGCACGCTGAGCGCGGTCCTGACGATCGACTTCGATGTCGGCGAGCTGTCCGCGTTCATCGGGCGCCCGCCGCTCGCGAATGCACGGACGGTGATGTTCACGGTCGACGGAACGGTGCTCGCCAACCCCTCTGCGCCGATCCCCGAGCTGGCGGTCGACGAGAATCGACTCCTCCGCTACACCGACTTCAAGGATCCCGCGCTCGATGCGCTGTTCGCGGCGCTCGGTACCGCCACGCCGGCAGAGCAGCGGTTCATGCAGCTCTCGGCGAGCGACGGGGACTACCTCGCATCGGTCGCGAAGGTGGGCGGCGTGCACGCGGGGATCTCTGCGCCGGTCGAGTGGTACCTCGCGACGCTGGTGCCCGAGAAGACGCTGTACGGCGCGACGTGGAGGTTCGGGCGGGAGACGATCCTGGCCTCCGCGGCGGCGCTCGCGATCGCGTTCGGCGTTGCGCTGATGTTCGCGTGGAACCTCGTCCGCATGCGCCGCGCCGTGGGCCAGGCGCGCGCGGAGGCGAAGTCTGCCGTCGAGCGCGCGAAGCAGCTCGGCAGCTACCGTCTCGTCGAGAAGCTCGGCGGCGGCGGCATGGGCGAGGTGTGGCGGGCGGAGCACCAGTTGCTCGCGCGCCAGGCCGCGATCAAGGTCGTGCGGCCCGAGGTGCTGATCGATGCGCAACACGCGCCGATCGTGCAGGAGCGGTTTCGCCGCGAGGCGCAGACGCTGGCTTCGCTGCGCTCGCGCCACACCATCGAGCTGTATGACTACGGCGTGACGGAGGACGGCAGCTTCTTCTTCGTGATGGAGCTGCTCGACGGCGTCGACCTGCAGCAGCTCGTCACGGGGCACGGTCCGCAGCCCGCCGCGCGGGTGATCAGCATCATCGCGCAGGCGTGTCAGTCGCTGGCCGAAGCGCACGACGCGGGCCTCTACCACCGCGACATCAAGCCGGCGAATCTGTTCCTGTGTCGTGCGGCCGACGAGGTCGATATCGTCAAGCTGCTCGACTTCGGCATCGTGCACAACGTGGCCGATCCGATCGAGGTACCGCACGCGCCGTCGCCGGAGAGCATCGCTGCGCTCCCGTCGACGACGGGTGAACGGTTGACGATGGTCGGCACCGTGATCGGCACGCCGGGCTACATCGCGCCCGAGCTCGCGGTCGGCGCGCCTCCGGGGGGCAGCGGGGATCTCTACGCGCTCGGTTGCGTCGCGTGGTGGCTGCTCACCGGCGGCGAGGTGTTCCCGCGTCCGACCGAGGACGAGGTGATCCATGCGCACGTCGCAGACGCGGTGCCAGAGCTGCGAGCCAAGGTGCGCGGCTGGTTTCCGCCGGAGCTCGAGTCCATCGTGCTGAAGTGCCTCGAGAAGAGCCCGAGCCGGCGCCCCGTGGATGCGCGCACGCTCGCCGAGGCGCTGTTCTCGATCACGATCCCGCCCGAGCACGCCTGGGCGCGCACCCAGGCCGTGACGTGGTGGGCGAGCCTCGGGCATACGAAGACCGCGGCACCTGACGCCACGACCGCGGCCGCGGGTGTGGCGATGGTCGCGCCACCGGCACCGCGCTCGGAGGCAGCAACCGTGGTCAGCGTGCTCGTGCCGCAGCGCGAGGATGCTCCCCCGGCGTCGTCGTCATCGGCGATGACGATCGAGGCGCGGCCGAGCAGCCGCGGATCGTGACGCTCAGTGGGCGCCGAGGAGGTAGTCCCACGTCGGGCCGAGATGCCGGAGCGGCCCCTGCAGGGCGCAGGGCGCGGTCGGTGTGCCGAAGCTCGCGACGCTCGGCGTCACGTGGCCGTCGATCCGATTCGTGCATGCGGCGGTGTGGATCACGAAGCGATGACACTCGCCCGACGGCGGCTCCTCGGTGACCTCGCACGTCGCGTCGGGCACGCCCAGCTGTGCGTAGTTCGCCGCGAGCTCCGCGGGCTGCGTGAACGGATCATCGGCGTGGTTGATCGTGAACATCCGCGTGCCTGGTGTCTTGGGATGGGAGGCGGCCCAGCCGGCGAGCCAGGTCACGGGCCCGTGCGTCGCGGTGCTGCTGCGCACGCGGTCGAGCACGCCGCTCATCAGCACGACGCGACCGACCTCGAAGTCACGGGCGAGCACGAGCGCGTGCCCGCTGCCCTGCGAGAAGCCCGCGACCACCACGCGCGAGAGATCGCGGCGGCGGAGCTGGTCTCGGATCGGTTCCCATACCGCGGGGACCGTGGTCGCGAGGCGATCGGCGATGGTGTCGATCCGGTGCAACATGCCGTCGCTCGGGTCGACCCGGAGGTGGTCGTCGACATCGTCGCCGTAGACGATCTCGCGTCGCACGGCGCCGTAACAGTCCGCGTCGTCCTCGCACAGGTCGCGGATCGCGCGCTCGTTCCTGTACGCGGGCGCGACCGCCGCGTAGCCGCGCGTGCACGCGCGCTCGGCGAAGGCATGCGCGAGCCCCGGGTCCTCACGCGCACCGACGATGTAGATCACCAGCTGACCGTTCCAGGCCGCCGTGGTCGTCGGCGTGCAGTAGTAGTGACGCGCGTCCCCGCCGCTCGCGGTGGTCACCGGCGCGATGTCCGCATCGAGCTCCGTCGGCACCAGCAGGCCGTCGACGGTGCGC
>JAYVLW010000643.1:0-3571 GCA_043759315.1 Myxococcales bacterium | reverse complement strand
CTGCTCGGCCGGGCGTATGCGTTCCTGCCCGACGACCGTCGGTTCTGTCTCGACTGCCATCCACAGGGCCTGGCGATCGGCCACGGCAAGACCAACCCGTTCCGCCTCCCGCATCACAATGCGCGGTGTGCGAAGTGCCACGACAACGCATCTGGCCTCGGTCACCAGGCCGGCGCGGACGTGCTGTGCGTGACGAGCGGCTGCCACGACGGCAATGGCAGTGACCGCGCGCATCACCAGGACCTCAATCATCATCCTGGATGCCTGAAGGCGGGCTGCCACCCCGACGGACGCAAGCACGACTGATGACCACGTATGTTGTGCTGCTCGCGCTCGTCGCGATCGCCGGAATTCCGTATGTGATCTGGACGCGGCTCGAGGCGAAGAAGCAGGACCGCGCAGCCGCGATTCACGAGGACACGCTCTCGCTCGGCGACGAAGTGGTGCCCGTCTCGATCCACCCCGAGGTCGATCTGGACGCGTGCATCGGCTCGGGTGCGTGCGTCCGGGCCTGCCCCGAGAAGGACATTCTCGCGATCACGGATGGTCGGGCGCGGCTGATCAACCCGCTGTCGTGCATCGGCCACGGCTCGTGCATGGCCGCCTGCCCCGTCGGAGCGATCAAGCTGGTGTTCGGAACCGCGACCCGCGGGATCGAGCTACCGAAGATCGGCTCCACGTTCGAGACCACCCAGCCCGGCATCTACGTGGTCGGCGAGCTCGGCGGGATGGGTCTGATCCGCAATGCGATCGAGCAAGGTCGCCAGGTCGCGGTCGCGATCGCGAAGACAGGGCGCCGCGGCAGCGCAGGAGATCTGGACGTGATCGTCGTCGGTGCGGGGCCCGCCGGGATCTCCGCGGCGCTCGGTCTCATGGCCCAGGGGCTCCGGGTGCAGGTCGTCGAACAGGACACGTACGGCGGCACGATCGCGCACTACCCGCGCGCGAAGGTCGTGATGACCGGATCGTTCGATCTTCCCGGCTATGGCACCGTACGAAAGAAGACGATGAACAAGGAGGCGCTGGTCGAGCTGTGGACCGATATCCGTGAGCGGACGCAGCTCCCCGTCCTCGAAGGCGTCCGCGTCGAGTCGATCCAGACCGAGGGAGCCGCGTGGCGCGTTCGCGGTGCGAGCTGGGAGGATCGCGCGGCGCACGTGGTCCTCGCGCTCGGGCGACGAGGTGCTCCGAAGCAACTCGGCGTCCCGGGTGAGGAGCTGTCGAAGGTCTCGTACCGGCTGCTCGAGCCAGAACCCTTCGCCGGCAAGCACGTGATGGTGGTAGGAGGTGGCAATGCTGCCGCAGATTGCGCGATCGCTCTCGCCGATGCCGCGCTGTGTGCGAGCGTCTCGCTGAGCTATCGCCGTCACGAGCTCCCGCGGCTGCGCGGATCGGTGCGCGGGGCGATCGAGCGGTGCTTCGCCGCCGGATCGATCAAGTCCTTGCTCGGTACGGAGGTCGTCTCGATCGCGGATCGCGAGGTGATGCTGAAGTCCTCCCGTGGCCTCGAGGCGGTCGTCAATGACGAGGTCATCGTACAGATCGGCGGCCAGCCGCCGAGCGAGCTCCTGCGGTCCGTGGGCATCGAGCTCGTCGAAAAGCGGGGGCACGCGTGAGGTCGCACGATTTGCGATCGCGACAGGGCGGCGGCGGCGGCGGCGGTTGGTTTTGGGGCAGCGGGGCTCGACGTCGGAGATGGCGGAGCCGGCGGACCTGGCCGGATCGTGATCAGCTATTGATCGGGTACGTCGCGTCGCCCGCTACCGACAGCCGCGAGTAGCTCGCGCTTCGCGGGCGGGAGGGGCTTGAGGCCATACTTCTCCATCCGGTAGATCAGCGTGCGCCGCGAGATCCCGAGCTGCTTCGCAGCCTCGGTCTGGTTGCCCCCGGCGACAGCGAGGGCGCTGGCGATCGCATCGCGCTCGAGCTGTGACAGGTGCGTGCGGATATCTACCGGCCCTTCACCGACGGGCGGAAGGATCGACGGGTTCAGGTCGCTGCGCGCCTCGCGGATCGAGTCCGGTAGATCTTCCAGACCGATGGTCCCGCCCGTGTTGAGCACCATCGCGCGCTCCATCGCGTTGCGCAGCTCGCGTACGTTTCCCGGCCAGGAATAGTGGCGAAGCGCGTGGAGCGCCGCGGCCGACAGGACCGGCGGGGACCGGCGCAGCCCGAGCGCGCTCTGCTGGAGGAACGATCGTGCGAGCTGCTCGATCTCGATCGGGCGCTCGCGCAGCGGAGGGACCACGATCGTGAAGGCGCTGATCCGGAAGTAGAGATCCGAGCGGAACGTGTTGCGCCGGCACTCGGCTTCGAGATCGCGGTGGGTCGCGCAGATCACGCGCACATCGACCGCGATCTCCTCGGTCCCGCCGACTCGCGTGAGCCTGTGCTGCTCCAGCACGCGCAGGAGCTTGGCCTGCAGCCCTGGGGTCATCTCGCCGACCTCGTCGAGAAACAGCGTCCCGCCGTGCGCGGCCTCGAAGTACCCGGTCTTTCGACGATCCGCGCCGGTGAACGCGCCGCGCTCGTGCCCGAACAGCTCGCTCTCGAGGAGGGTCTCGGGCAGGGATGCGCAGTTGATCCGGACGAGCGGCCCGCGCTTGCGTTCGCTCGCGGCGTGGATCGCGGCTGCGATGACCTCCTTGCCGACGCCGGTCTCCCCGCGGACAAGGACCGTGATCGAGTGCTCCGCCACCTTGCGGAGGTGCTCGTAGATCCGGGTCATCTTCGGATCGGCGATGATGACGTCCCCCGCGTCTGCGAGTGCGTCGTCGGGAGGGCGACCGACTCCGCCGGTCCCGGTCTCGCGCACGGCCTCGAGCGCCGCGCGCGCGCGTGCGATCAGCCCTCCGACGGCGGTGCTGTGCTCGGGAAACGCCGCGACGCCAACCGAGATCGTCAGGCCGGTCCTGCTCGCGGCCTCGAGCAGGGCGCTGGCCGCCCGTTCGGTGGCCGCGGCATCGAGCTCCGGCATCACGATCGCGAGGACTCCCGGCGCGTACTCGGCGAGCACCTCCATCGGTCGCAGCGATGAGGAGATCCGATCCGTCGCGTCGTCGGTCAGCTCGATCGGGCCAGAGAGCGCGAGGAGCGCGAGCCCGAACCTGCGCTGGAAGTGCAGCCCTCGGTCCACCTCGGCCGCGAGCCGTTCGTCGAGGTATCGGGTGGATTCGAGGTTCGGGCGTGCACGCGCCTGGCTCGCGATGCTGAGCACGATGCTCGCCGGGCCGACGACCACCTCGTCACCGGATGCGAGGCGATGGGAGCCCGAGATCTGCGTCCCGTTGACCCAGGTCCCGTTGCGACTTCCAGAATCCGCGACCGTGATCTCGTTCCCGGCACGCACGAACGTTGCGTGGATGCGCGAGACCTGCTCCGAGTCCACCACGACGTTCGCCGTTCGCGAACGCCCGACCGTCACGGTGGCCCCTTCAGCGAGGTTGATCACGGTCGTCGCGGGTGGCTCGGCGACGTCGAAGTACACGACCAAGGTGACGCGACCCTGCTCGCCGGCGAAGCTCGCGGGCGCGGGGGAGCCGACCTCGGTCAACTTCGTATCTTCCATCAT
>JAYVLW010000642.1:0-4495 GCA_043759315.1 Myxococcales bacterium | reverse complement strand
TCGCCACCCTCCGATTGCATCGGCTCGACGATGCAGCAGTTGTATTCGCCGGTGCGCAGCGCGTCGTGAACCGCCGCGAGCGACGCCACCTCCGCGGCGAGCAGCGCGTCATCCTTCGGGTCGCCGAAGCGCTCCTGGAGCTCTTCGATCTGACCGGTCGCCGCGGCCGCGTAGAAACCACTCGGGGCCAGCGGCTCGTCGCCGGGTTCGCCCCACACGGGGAACGGCGCGAACTTCGTCTCGTAACCCTTGATCTCGAACGGCGCGCGCTTGCTCGGCGAGTGGGTCGCGTGGAGCGCGAGCAGCAGGCGGCCGTGGAAGCTGCCGTCGAAGGCGAGAACCTTGGTCGCGTCCTTGCGCGCGCAGTTGATCCTGCACAGCGCCATCGCCTTCTCGTTGGCCTCGGCGCCAGAGGCGACGAACGTGACGTGCGGCAACCCGGGGACGAGCTGGCGCAGCGTCGACGCGTACTCCGCCGCAGCCCAGGTCTCACCGAGCGAGGTGTCCTCGTTCTCGACCAGGGTGTCGCCGAACTCGCCCTCGGTGTACGCGCGGACCACCGGATCCTCGCCGAAGCCGCCCACCACCGTCGCGGTCTGGCTCATACCATCCATCACCGCGAGCGGCTCCGCATCCACGGACACCATCCACGGCCCGGCAGAGCGCAGGTGATCGAACACCGGCGGCTTCTTCTCCTTCGGTACCCGGTCGCCGGCGTACAGCCGCGCGAGGAGCGCTTCGCTCGTAGGCAACCGCCCACCCGGTGGCCGTGTGATCGACATCGGCCGCGGCAGATCGACGAGCCGCCGCGACCCCTCCACGGCCTCCTCGTGCGAGTGCTGTTGGTTCAGTCGATCGAGATCGATCGCCGGGAGGAGCTTCGCGAGGTGCGGATGGGGCGTCACAGCGCCGAGCGGATTCTCCAGCACCGCGACCGGCACCATCAGGTTGCGATGGGACCACGCACCCGCGGGCCGGTAGTTGCCGCTGCGTCCCACGCCGCCGAACGGCAGCTTGGGGCTCGCGAGGTTCGTCGAGCGGTTCCGGTTGAGGATGCCCGAGCGCGTGCGCGCCGCGAACTCCTCGAAGCGGGCCGCTGATGCCGTGAACACGGCGTTCGCGAAGCCGTAGCGGCTCGCATCGATCACGCTGATCGCCTCGTCATCCGAATCGATGATCTCGAGGCACAGGTCTGGGCCGAACACCTCGTGGTCGGTGTAGCCCGCCACGTGGTGCACACCGTCGGGCAGCTTGTGGATCGAGGCGGTGCGGTAGAAGCCGCCCGGCAGCTTCTCGCCCGCGACGACCGCCTCTGCGCCCGCCTTCTTCGCGGTCTCGATCGCCTGTTCGAGCTTCGTCAGCGCACCTTGCGTGGCGAGCGGCCCCGCGAACACGCTCGCGTCCTCGGGATTGCCGAACCGCAGACCGCGCGCGACCTCGGCGAGCGCCGGGATGAACCGATCGGCGATCTTGCGGTGCACGAGCACGCGCTCGGTGCCGGTGCAGCGCTGTCCTGCCGAGAGCCATGCGCCGACCGCAACCTCGTGCACCGCCTGCCGCAGCGCGCAGTCATCGAGAACGACGCACACGTTCTTGCCACCCATCTCGAGCGCCACGAGCAGCTCGGGACGATCGAGCGCGGCCTCGAGGATCCGTCGCCCCACCACCCAGCTCCCCGTGAACGCGAGCCCACGCAGCAGCGGTGACTCGACCATCGCTGCACCGACCTCGCCCGCGCCGGCGACGACGTTGAGCACACCGGGCGGCAGCAGCGCCGCGAGCGCGGCCTCGGCGTAGCGCTGACCGCACAGAGGCGTGATGTCGCTCGGCTTGATGACGACCGTGTTGCCCGCGAGCAACGCCGGCACCACGTGCGCGTGGCACAGGTGCACCGGATAGTTGAACGGGCCGATCACGCCGACGACGCCGAGGGCGGCGTAGCGGAGGAACTCACCGGGCGCGACCTGTCCTGGCTTGAGGTCGGCGGCCATCGCGGCCTTCACCAGATCGAACCGGTTGAGCAGCGTCTGGACCTCGAGCTTCGCCTCGCTCCGGATCTTGCCCGTCTCGATCACGATCGCATCGGCCAGCAGCTCGGCGCGCACCGAGAGCTCCCGCTTGAACGCCTCGAGGTGGGTCGCCCGTTGTGCCTGGGTCAGCCGTGCCCATGCCGGCTGCGCCGCAGCCGCCGCCTTCGCCGCCTCGGCGACGGCCCCCACGGTGTATCCGGTCTCGAACACCACCGCGCCGTCCGCCGCGGGGTTGCGCGAGACAAGCGCCTTGCCTGACGGCGCCACGAACGCGCCTCCAATGAAGTTACCGAGTGGCTGCACGGGGCGAAGTACACCCCCCGCGGATCGCCTGGTCAAGTCGCCGCCTTGCCTCACGGAAAGCTTTGCGATCCCGGCGTGTTGGCGTCACAAACCTATGCTACTAACCGTGTCCGCATGGCCTCCCTCGTGTTCCTGGCCGGTCCGATCGCCGGACGGCGCTACAAGCTCGGCGAGGGCGAGTACGTGATCGGCCGACGTTCGGATTGCCAGATCTTCGTGCCCGACATGCGGGTGTCTCGTCAGCACGCACGGCTGTGGAGAGACGGCGACGAGTGGATGCTCGAGGACCTCGGCTCGAACAACGGCACGTACATCAACAGCACGCGCGTGCAGGGCTCGTCGCGGCTCAAGCACGACGACGAGATCCTGATCGCGAACAACCGGATTCGCGTCGAGGCGCGCGATGCCACGCCCGAGCCGCAGTTCCCGCCCGGTGCGGGCGTCACGCTGATCGAAGTCGGCGCGAGTACGAACCTCATCCGCAGCCGCGAGGACTCGGGCTCCGCGCGCCTCCCACTCATCAGCTCGGGCATGATCAGCGTCGCCGATCAACGTGCGGTGCGTCTGCTCGAGCGCAAGCTCGACGCCCTGACCTCCGTCCTTCAGGCGACGGCGTCCTCCGACAACGCGGAGGCGCTGCTCGAGAAGATCGTCGAAGCGTTGCTCGAGCTCTTCCCCCAGGCCGAAGACGTCGGCGTGCTGGTCGAAGACGAGCGGAGCGGAGAGCTTCGCGTGCAGTGCCAGCGCCATCGCACGCCCCCGGCACCGCATGCCGGCCCTCATTCCGCGGCGCTCGCCGAGGATCCGCCGCGCCGCACGTTCGGCGGCAACCTGCGCGTGCCAGGCACGATCATCCAGCACGTGATCAGCGATCGCCGCGGAGTACTGCTCGGCGATTCGCAGGTCGGCATCTCCACCGACGAGGATGGTGAAGGCATCGGCATGCGGATGGGCGCACCGCTCATCTATCACGGCGCGCACTACGGCGTGGTCTACGTCGAGAGCAAGCGCGTGGGGTTCCGCCAGGAAGACGTCGACCTCCTCCAGGCGGTTGCGGCGCAGGCCGGCCTCGCGATCCACTCCACGCGCGCCGCGGCACAGCTCGTCCGCCGCGAGAAGCTCGAGCGCGACCTCCGCGTCGCGCGGCAGATCCAGCGCAGCCTCCTCCCGGCGAGCGTCCCCGACGTCGTCGGTCTCGACTTCGCGGTGCACTACGAGCCCGCGTATCAGATCGGCGGAGACTTCTACGACTTCATCTGGCACGACCCGTCGCACCTCGGCCTCGCGGTCGGCGACGTCGCCGGCAAGGCGATCAGCGCCGCGCTCTACATGGCCCGCCTGACCTCCGAGCTGCGATCGCGCGCCGCGATCGCGCGCACGCCCGCGCGCCTGCTCCGCCGCGTCAACCAGGAGATCGTGGGCCTCGGCGACGACGGCATGTTCGCGACGCTCGTCTACTGCATCTACGACCTCGAGACTCGCAGCCTCGTGTTCACGAACGCGGGTCACTGCGTGCCCCTGCTCCGCCGCGGCGATCGAGTGTTCCCGCTCCAGGCCGAGCGCGCACACACCCCGCCCCTGGGAGTCACCCCCGAGCTCGAGGCCGGCGAGGCCCGCGTCCAGCTGCTCGCGGGTGACATGCTGATCATGGTGTCGGACGGGATCCTCGAAGCCCGCGACGCCCGCGGCAACGAGTACGGCCTGTCCCGGCTGTCCCGCCGCATCCGGACCGCTCGGGGAAACACCGAGGACATCATCAAGGCGATCCTCGCGGACATCGATAGCCACACCGCCGACCAGGGTCAGGGCGACGACATGACGATCCTCGCCATGGCCATCGAGGGCCGCCGGGCCAAGCGAAAGACCACGACATTGCCAGGGGTTGCGCTGGTCGACGGGGGCCCAGCCCGGCTCGCGACCGAGGGCGGCACCCCCGAGGAGTCCGACGACGATGAGTAGATCGTCGTCGGTGCTTGCCATGTCCGCGGTCTCCATGGCATAAGTCCGGCCCTCCCGGAGTATCGCCATGGCCAAAAAGGGTAAATCTGGACGCGAGCTGATTCGGCTCGTGTCGACCGCCGACACCGGCTTCTTCTACACGACGTCGAAGAACCGCAAGCGTACGCCGGACAAGCTCGTGCTCAAGAAGTACGACCCCGTCG
>JAYVLW010000641.1:0-2505 GCA_043759315.1 Myxococcales bacterium | reverse complement strand
ACGATCAAGCGTCGGCTCTACGAGCGGTCTGGCGTCTCGGAATACTGGATTGTGGATCCCAGAGTCGACGTCGTACGTGTCTATCGTCGATTGGGCGACCGATTCGGCAAGCCCCTCGAGTTGAGCACCGAGGCCGCGGATGTGCTCACCACGCCGCTTCTTCCTGGCCTCGAGATCCCGCTCGGGCAGATCTTCACCGACTGCTGAACATCGCGCTGAACTCGCAGCGCGTGCTGCCGAAATAGTCGGTCAGCTCGCCACAGATAGGGCTGTCGACCCCGACAAGCAAGTGCGGCGCACGTGCGGATCGAAGGTTCCTATTGCGCCGATGGTTCGTCTTTCAGAAATCCACCACCGAACAGCGGGCGCCCGGCGAGGGCGGTGTGAAATCCGTACGCGGCGATCGCGAGGATCGTGCCGGTGACGACGTAGGACGCCGCCAGGTAAGGCGCTCTCGAGTCGACGCTGAACACTGATAAGTCGAGGAGGAGCACTGAGACGTAGGCCATGACGAACGGAAGGAGGCCGAACCGAACCATCAGTACGGTCCATATCGCTGCCACGATGGCCGCGGACACGGTGCCAACGGCCAGATTCCCGCCAGCCTGGTAGACGAGGAGACCGACGACGGTGATCAACCCGAACAACGCGACAACAGCGATCCGTCGATTTCGGAGCAGTGTCGTGAGCAAGAACAGCAGCACGAGAACTGACAAAGCAGCGCCAACGGATAGTTGCACAGACCCTATGAGGTACGTCAGCACGTAGCGTCCACCGAGCAGGTTCGGGAAGGGAATTGGGGCAGACCCAACGATCGGAACCCTCGGAATCGGTGGAATCAGCCCGAGCCAGGTTGGCAGGAGCCACCCGAGGTAACCGATCGCCTTGATGAGGATGCCACCCAGCGTGCCGATAAGCATGTCTCGTCCGACGAGCGGGTCGCGAAATCGGCCATCGAGCAGACGGCTCCATCCGATCAGTGTCTCAGGCCACAGCCTGCGGACGTGAGGCTCCAGCGCGATATAGATGACCCAGGTGCCGAGGGCCATGAATGCCACCCACGGCAACACCGACAACCCCAGCGTTCGTATCTGCGACAAGAGAGAAGGTTGAATGGTCAGCAGACCGCCCATCAGGCTGAACGCGCCCATGAACGCGCTCACGCGAAGCGCCCCGCGCCGATCCCCGCGCCCCAGTCGCAGATTGCGGAGCGCCAGGAAGACGGCGCCGCCGAACGCCAGTAAATCGATCGGAAGCAATACATTTCTGAAGCGCTGTGCTGGTGTCAGAGCGCTCAGTAACTCGACCCGTTCGGGTCGCGTCCACGGCGCGACGATGTCGAAGTAGACCGGCTGGCCGGCCACGGCGGCCGCCTCCACGCGGATGTTCAGATCCGGCCGATTGGGGTAGGCGCCTGCCCACGCCGCGCGCGCGTCGGCGTACGACGGCGGCACCCATTGCGACGGTGTCGGAACCAACCGGTCCATCGTCAACCCGGCATGTGTAAAGAGCGCGTCCCAATGCGGCCGATTAGGCCCATCGGGATTCACACGTCCGGCCTCAGCCGAAGCGGCGGACTGGTCGATCTGCGAGGGGACGACACTGAGGCGCGTCAGCCGGCCTGCCGGATCCAATTGGATCGACACCATGCCGGACCGGGTCTCCGGCGGATCGACGAGCGTCACCGTGCTGCCCAGTCCGGCGATCGGGATGAGCGAGCGCGGGCTTTGCCGGTACCAGAACGTGAGCGCCGCCGGCGGACTGGTTTTCAGCACGTTCCACTGCGTCGCGGATCGATCGTGCTGCCGGATGTATTGCAGATAGTCCTCGTCGCTCACGTAACCGTACGCTTCGTCTGCCGGGCGATCGGGATAGCCGAGGCTTCGCACGATGGTTCGTGCCTGTTCCGCCAGCACCTCCGTTCCCTTGTCGATCGTCATCAGGCCCAGGAGTGTCGTGCGCGTGGACATCCATGCGCTGGCGGCCAGACCAAGCAGGATGACGGCCAGACACGCGAGACCGAGGGCTGGAGACAGCGTGCCGACTTCGCCCGCCGCGGCCACCATTTCCGGCGACGGCGTTTCGCCTGCTGCGAGCGCCGCAGCCAGCGGATCCCCACCGGGCAAGGCGGCCGCGACAGCAATCGCCGATGCGGGACGCCGCGCGGGATCCTTTTCCAGGCACCGCAGAATCACCCGCTCCACCACCGGGTCAATGTCGGAGACGTGCGTGGAGGGACTTGCCGGCGCCGGTCGATCCGCCAGACTGCCGAAACCGTCGGCCTTGCTGATGGTCACCGCCGGCTTGCCGGTGAACAGCTCGTACAGGACCAGGCCGAGCGCGTAGACGTCGGACCGCGTCGAGGTGCCCTGCCCGGCGAACTGCTCGGGCGCCATGTAGGCCGGCGTTCCCATGATCACGCCGCCGTCGCCGCGGCCTTTTTTGCCGCCGGGCTTCCCGTCTGGCCCACCGTCTTCAGCAAGTCCCGCCAGGCCGAAGTCCGCG
>JAYVLW010000640.1:0-4729 GCA_043759315.1 Myxococcales bacterium | reverse complement strand
GGTTGCGGATCACTAGTTGCGCAAGTTGAAAGCGTCCCCTGTGCCGGACGCCAGCTCGACGAGGATTCGCGCGGTTGCGGATCGCAAGTTGCGCAAGTTGAAAGCGTCCCCTTTGCCGGACGTGTCGGGTTTGCCGGAGGACCCGCGTGAAGCTGGGCATCGTGCTCTCGACCAGCGCGGATCTGCCGACGGCTGCGGCAATCGCTCACGCAGCGCGCCGGGCTCGGCACCAAGTTGTGATGTTCGTGATGGATGCCGGAGTCATGGCGATGTCCGGAGCGCCGGAGGTTGCCGCGGGGCTGCTCGACGATGACTGCGAGGTCTGGGCGTGCTCGAACTCGGCCGTGGGGCTCGAGCTGGCGGACGGGATCGTGCGTGGAAGCCAGGACGATCATGCGGCTGTGCTCGGGACCAGCGACCGGGTGATCGCGCTGACATGATCCTCTTCGTCTGCAGGACGCGCGATCCACACCGGCAGGCGGAAGCGCTGCGGGCGGCGCTCGGCGCGACGCTCAGGGGCGGGCACGTCGAGGTTGTCGTGGAGGAACCACTGCTCTCGCCGCTCGCACGACGCGCCGCCGACACGCTGCGCTCGTTCGGGCACGTGGTCGGCGCGGAGCTCGGCGAGGCGATGACCCGCGCGACGGTGGTCGAGGTGTGGACATGAGGACCGTGCTGCACCTCGTGCGGGACGGGGCGACCCCGGAGCTGGTGGCCGAGCGCGACTGGGTGGTGTATCTCCTGACCTTGGAGCTCGCGCCCTCGGCGACGGCTCCGTTCCCCTCGGGACCCGTCACGCATGACCAGCTCGTCGCCCTCAGCTTCGCCGCCGACCTCGTGGTCACCTGGTGACACGCTCGATCTGCGCGGAGAGATCTGCCCGTTCACGTTCGTTCGAACGAAGCTCGCCCTCGAGGAGCTCCCGATGGACGCGACGCTTCGAGTGATCACCGACCACGAGCCCGCGAGCCGGAACATCCCGCGCAGCGCCACCGAGTGGGGTCAAGAGGTGCTCGGCGTCAGCCCCCTCCCCGACGGAACCTGGGCGATCGACCTCCGCCGGCGAGTGCGCTAGGTTGTGGCGATGTCCAAGCTCGACACACTCCGCTCCACCCTCGCCGGCTACGGTCAGGTCGTGGTCGCGTTCTCGGGTGGCGTGGACTCGGCGTTTCTCCTGAAGGTCGCGGCGGACGTCCTCGGCGAGCGGTGCCATGCGGTGACGGCGGTGTCGCAGACGATGGCGCGGTCCGAGATCGCGGATGCCATCGCCCTCGCGAAGGAGCTCGGCCTCGGTGCTCGCCACCGGGTGATCGAGTCGCACGAGCTCGACGTCCCGGGCTTCGCGGACAACCCCACGCACCGCTGCGCGTTGTGCAAGACGGAACTCATGGACGTGGCCGCGCCGATCGCCGCGCTGCTCGCCGCCGAGGTCGCCCTCGGCACGAACCTCGACGACCTCGGCGACGTGCGCCCGGGCATCGCCGCTGCCAGGGATCGCGGTGCGCGCATGCCGCTGGTCGACTCGGAGCTCTCCAAGGCCGAGGTCCGCAGCCTCTCGAAGGAGCTCGGCCTGCGCACGTGGGACAAGCCGCAGCTCGCGTGCCTGTCATCCCGGTTCCCGTACGGCACGCAGATCACCGGCGATCGCCTGCGTCGGGTCGACGAGTTCGAGGATGGCCTGCGTGCACTTGGATTCCGCCAGCTCCGCGTACGGTTCCACGACGCGATCGCGCGTCTCGAGGTCGACACGTCGGAGATCCCGCGGATGGTGTCGCCCGGTGTGCGCGAGGAGATCGTCGCGCTCGGCAAGCGGCTCGGCTTCGCGTACGTCGCCCTCGATCTCGCCGGGTTCCGCTCCGGCTCGCTCAACGAGGTGCTGCCCGCGGAGGCGCTGATCCAGCTGCGCGGGCGATCGTCATGAACCGCACCGCGGCCTTCGCGATCCTGATCGCGGCGACCGCGGCGCATGCCGACACAGGCGTCGTGAAGAAGGACGAGGAGCGCGCCCGAAAGTCGACGCGGCACGGTCCGGTTCCCGCCGCGGGCACGCGGCCAGGGAAGCTGATCAACCTGTACAACCAGTGGACGCACGAGTGGCTCGCGTTCGAACCCGATCAGCGGCCCACCGGCGCGACCGTCGATCGCTTCCTGCGCGACCACTTCACGAACAAGCCGGCGCCGATGGAGCCTCGCCTCCTCGGGATGGTCACGGCCGCCGCGAAGAACTTCCGCAGCGACACCGCGATCGTCGTCTCTGCGTTTCGCCATCCGAAGTACAACCTCATCCTCCGCAAGAAGGGCCACCAGGTCGCGCGGGATAGCCAGCACACGCACGGCGACGCGATCGACTTCTATCTCCCGAACATCCCCACGCTCGCGCTCCACGGCTGGGCCAAGGAGCAGGCGATCGGGGGGGTCGGCCTCTACCTCGAGAGCGGCTTCGTCCACATGGACACCGGCCGTGTTCGCTACTGGTCGGGGGAATGACGGACGAGCGCGATCGCCCGGTCAGCGAGACGGGCCCGACGATCCCACCGGCGAGCGCGACCGATGCAACGCTGGCGGCCCCGATCAGCGGCGACACGCCCAGGTCTCGCGACACGGTGAACGACGACACGATCGTCCCCACGCCCGAGCTCGTGCGCCTGGCGGCGGGCGACGTGCCGGCATCCCGCGACAGCGCCCTGCGTGCGAAGTCCGACAGCCAGACCCGCAGCATCGGCGAGGAGATGCAGGCCGCGACGATCGAACAGTTCGGCACGGTCAGCCACGATCGCTTCGAGATCCTCGACGAGCTGGCGCGCGGTGGCCTCGGCCGTGTGTACCGCGCGCGCGATCCGCGCACGAACCGGATCGTCGCGATCAAGGAGGTCCTGCGCCCGCAGGCGGACATCATCGTGCGGTTCGCCCGCGAAGCGCTGGTCACGGCAAATCTTCAACATCCGGCGATCGTGCCCGTCTACGAGGTGGGCCGGTGGGACACCGGCGAGCCATTCTACGCGATGAAGCTCGTGCAGGGCCGCACCCTCGACGACCTCATCACGGAGGCCAAGACCCTCGATGCGCGGATGGCCCTCGTGCCGCACTTGATCGACGTCGCCGATGCCCTCGCATACGCGCACAGCGAGCGCGTGATCCACCGCGATCTCAAGCCGGCAAACGTGCTCGTCGGCGCGTACGGCGAGACCGTCGTGATCGACTGGGGCCTCGCGAAGAACCTCGCGACCGGCGAGGAGATCGACGCGCTCCCTCACGCGACAACGATCCCGCCCGACAACGCGCAGACGGTGATCGGCTCGGTCCTCGGCACGCCGGCGTACATGCCGCCCGAGCAGGCGATCGGCGAGAGAGTCGACGAGCACGCGGACGTCTACGCGATCGGCGCGATCCTGTACCACGTGCTGACCGGCGTGCGTCCCTACCGCAGCGCGCGCACGATCGACGAGTTGCTCCGCATGGTCACGACGGAGCCCCCGCAGCCGATCCACGAGCTCGTCGCGGATGCGCCGCCGGAGCTCGTCGCGATCGTCGACAAGGCGATGGCGCGGCGCCCCGAGGATCGCTACGCGACCGCCGAGGGCCTCGCGCTCGATCTTCGCGCGTTCCAGGCCGGCAAGCTCGTGGCCGCCCACCGGTACACCACGACGGAGCTCGTCCGCCGCTGGATCGGCAAGCACAAGGGCATGGTGCTGACCGCCGTGATCGCACTCGGCGTGCTGATCACCATCGGCGCGATCGGCGTGTGGCGCATCGCGAAGGAGCGCGACGTCGCACGCAGCGAGCGCGCGGAGGCTCAGCGCCAGCGCGCCATCGCCGTGACGCGCGTCGCCGACAGCCTCGAAGAGCTCGGCCGCCAGGCGCTGATCGCGAGGACGCCCGACAAGGCACTACCGCTCCTGGAGGGCGCCGCAGCAGCACGCACCGGCAGCACGCCCACGCTCGACATCCTCGTCAATGTCGCGCGGGCCGCGTACAGCGGCCTCGTCGGCATCGCGCCGCGGCACGAGCGTGGCACCACCAGCGCCGCACTCGCACACCAGGGCGCGTGGGTCATCTCCACGAGTACCGACGGCGACCTCCGCGCGTGGGATCTGGTGACCAACACGCCCGTGTGGCAGGTCCGAGCCGCGCGCCTCATGGCGCTCTCACCGGACGGCACCTCCGTGCTCGGCGTCGACGGCACCGGTCGGCTCGCCGTCCTCGCCGTCGCCGACGGCAAGCTGCTCCACGCGTGGAGCCCCGACGCGAAGGCATCCACCGACATCGCGGGCGTGCTCGCGTGGTCGCACGATGGGGCGAAGTTCGCCGCCGCAACGGCCGGCGGGCGCGTGTTCCTAGGCGCACCGACCTCATCGACGCTCGCGTCGCTCGATCCACACCAGGACACGGTCTGGGCCGTCGCCTTCTCACCCGACAGCACGCGGTTCGCGACGGCCAGCAAGGACGGCGTCACGATGATCCGCGACGCCGCGACGGGCGCCACCCTCGTGACCCTCACCGACGGTGTGACGGAGATCGCGAGCCTCACCTGGCTCGATGCGAATCGCGTGATCACCGGCGACGACCAGGGCCGCGCACGCGTGTGGGACGTCGCCGGAAAGCGCATCGTTCGCACCTTCACCCAGAGAGGCGCGATCTACGGCATCGTCGTCAGCACCGCCGAGCCACGCTGGGTGGCGACGTTCGGCGACTCGACGACCGCGACCGTCTTCGACCTCGAGACCGGCGC
>JAYVLW010000639.1:0-4599 GCA_043759315.1 Myxococcales bacterium | reverse complement strand
GTCTCGAACGTGCCCTGCACGATGCCCTGCGAGCCGATGTAGATCCACGAGCCCGCCGTCATCTGCCCGTACATCATCAGGCCGCGCTTCTCGAGCTCGCGGAAGTGCTCCCACGTGGCCCACTTGCCGACCAGGTTCGAGTTCGCGATCAGCACGCGCGGCGCTTCCTCGTGGGTCTTGAACACGCCGACCGCCCGGCCCGACTGCACGAGCAGCGTCTCGTTGTTCTCCAGCCGGCGCAGCTCGCGGACGATCACGTGGAAGTCCTCCCAGCTGCGCGCCGCCTTGCCCGTGCCGCCGTAGACCACGAGATCCTCCGGGCGCTCGGCCACATCCGGATCGAGGTTGTTCATCAGCATCCGCAGCGCGGCTTCTTGCTGCCACCCCTTGCACGTCAGCGTCGTGCCGCGTGGGGCTCGGATCGTCTCGGGCATGGCCGTCCTTAGCACGAACCGCGGTGCCGGTTTGGCAGGGCGGCGCTCACACCCGGTTGTCGCGATGTCCACGCGGCGCCAGCCATCACGCACTTGCAGGCGCTTTGGCGCCTGGTCCGCGCGTTGCTGAGACTCCCGGCATGCACCTCGCGCTTCGCCAGTATGTCGGTCGTCCATCGCCGCGCGTCGCGCGCTACGTCGCGGTCGGAGCGCTGACCGGGTTCGCCGGCGTCGCTCTCGCGTTCTCGATCGTGCGCCTCGTGGAGGTCCACCTCGGCAACGAACGCCAGGAGCAGATCGAGCGCCGCTGCGAGGCCGACCGCACGCGCTGCACCCCCGACGACCTCGGGAGCCGTCGATGAGCTTCGAGCCGGCACTGGTTCGTCGCGGCTACGAGCTCGGTGGCGCGGCATCGCGGGCGCGTGCGGTCTGGAGCGCGGCAGCGGCGGGCATCGTTGGCGCCGTCGTGGTGAGCGCGATCGCAATCTCGCAACGTCGAGTGATGAAGGTGTTCGCCCAGACCAAGGAAGGCATCGCGCGCGAGACGGTCACGAAGTACGCGTACGAGGCAATGCCCTCGTGGCAGCGCGCCCGTCCAGATGCTGTGTGCCCGGCACGCCTCGCCGACCTCAACGAGTGGATGAACAACAAGGACATCCGCGATCCGTGGG
Source organism: Myxococcales bacterium (assembly GCA_043759315.1). Taxonomy (GTDB): domain Bacteria; phylum Myxococcota_A; class Polyangia; order Haliangiales; family Haliangiaceae; genus JABFXX01. The sequence goes on along the minus strand of JAYVLW010000639.1, from coordinate 3,494 downwards.
GTCGCGACTACGGCTGGCACTGCCACTCCTCGAGCGGGGTCGTCACCCGGTTCGCGGTGACCTCGGCCGGTCCCGACGAGACGTTTGGCACCCGCGACGACATCGCGAGCGTCCCATGACACCCACCGGCTTGCTCCGCGTCGACCGGAGGCACCTGCGCAAGGTCGCCCTGCTCTACGTCCTCCTCGCCGTGCTCGCGGTGGGGATCCCGGCAGCGCTCGCGCAACCGCGCGGCGAATCGCCGCATCACACGACTGAAACCAGCAGGAGGTAGAGCATGCGGCACGCGACCTGCGGACTCGGCTTCCGGACCCGCGCGATCGCAACGGTCGCGCTGCTCACGGTCGGCATGATGGCGGCGTTGCGCGGCGTCCTCGAAGTGCTGTTCTGAGAGGCGGGCCGCGAGGCGAGCCCAGGCACAAACGGCGACGGGGCGCTCGATGCGCCCCGCCCGTTGCTGATCGCGAGGGCGATCAGGCTTTCTTGTCGTCAGCCTGTTTGTCGTCAGCCTTCTTGTCGTCGTCGGCCTTCGCGTCGGCCTTGGCCTCTTCCTTGTCGGCCTTCGCGTCTTCCTTCTCGGCCTTCGCTTCGGCCTTGGCCTCTTCCTTCTTGGCCTCTTCCTTGTCGGCCTTCGCTACGGCCTTGGGCTCTTCCTTCTTGGGCTCGGGCTTCTTCGCCTCGGCCTTCGGCTCCGACTTCTTCGGCTCCGACTTCGGCGCCGGCGTCGCTGCCGCCGCCTCGATCGCGCCGCCGATGCGCATGCCGTAGAACGAGCGCCACGCGAAGAACATCGAGATCACGAGCGAGACGCCCGCGATGGCCCAGCGGATGTACGTGTACATCGGCTCCGGCGCGGTCTGCGAACCGTCGTGGTGGAGGCCCGCGGCCTTCTCGTCGAGCTGGAGGGCGAGGCCGACGGCGAGCACGCCGAACAGGGTCGTGAACTTGATGACCGGGTTGAGGGCGACGGACGAGGTGTCCTTGAACGGGTCGCCGACGGTGTCACCGACGATGGTGGCCGCGTGGAGATCCGTGTTCTTCATGCGGAGCTCGGTCTCGACGATCTTCTTGGCGTTGTCCCAGGCGCCACCGGCGTTGGCCATGAAGATGGCCTGGTAGAGACCGAACAGCGCCATCGAGATCAGGTAGCCGATGAAGAAGTACGGCTCGATGCACGCGAAGGACAGCGTCGTGAAGAACACGACCATGAAGATGTTCTTCATGCCCTTCTGCGCGTAGAGCGTGCAGATCTCGACGACCTTGTTGGAGTCCTCGACCGAGGCCTTGGTGACCGACTCGTCGAGCTTGATGTTCGCCTTGATGAACTCGACAGCGCGGTACGCACCGGTCGAGACCGCCTGGGTCGACGCGCCGGTGAACCAGTAGATGATCGCGCCGCCGCAGATCAGGCCGAGGAGGAAGGGCGGGTGGATCATCGAGAGGTTGCCGACGGCCTCGGACTTGAGGCCATCGGTGACGAGCATGATCAGCGCGAAGATCATCGTGGCCGCGCCGACGACGGCGGTGCCGATGAGGACGGGCTTGGCGGTCGCCTTGAACGTGTTGCCCGCGCCGTCGTTCTCCTCGAGGAGCTCCTTCGCCTTGTGGAAGTTCGGCGTGAAGCCGAAGTCCTTCTTGATCTCGTCCTCGATGCCCGGCTTGGACTCGATGACCGAGAGCTCGAACACGGACTGCGCGTTGTCGGTGACCGGACCGTAGGAGTCGACGGCGATCGTCACCGGGCCCATGCCCAGGAAGCCGAACGCGACGAGACCGAAGGCGAACACCGCGGAGGCAGCGTGGTAGGCGAACGAGGCCGCCGCTGGGTCACCGCCGCCCATCGGGATGCCGGCGAGCGCGTTGGTGCCCGCGAGGATCTCGTGGAGACCCGCGGTCGTCGAGATGAGGTACGCGATGCCCATCAGCGCCGCGATGGTGAGACCCATCCAGTAGCCGGAGAAGTTACCGGCGGTGAGGCCGGCGAGGATGTTGAGCGACGGGCCGCCTTCCTTCGAAGCGGTCACGACCTCGCGAACGTGGCCGGAGTTCACCGAGGTGAACACCTTGACGAGCTCGGGAATGATCGCGCCGGCGAGCGTGCCGCACGAGATGATCGCCGAGAGCTTCCACCACAGACCGTAGGGCAGCGTCGAATCGCCGGTCCCGATGAGGAAGTAGCTGACGAGGAAGGTCAGCGCGACGGAGACGAGCGAGGTCAGCCACACGAGGACGGTGAGCGGGTGCTCGAAGTCCATCTTGGCGGCGTTCTGGTAGCGGGCCTTGGTGATCGCCTCGTTGACGAGGTAGCTGCCGACCGACGCGAGGATCATCACGATGCGCATCGCGAACAGCCACACGAGGAGAACCGTCTGCGTCCAGCCACCCGGGTCCGCCGGAGCGCCGCTCGGGAGGTAGCCCTTGAGGCCGGAGTTCGGGAGGGCGACGAGGATGAAGGTGATGAGCGCGACGCCAGTGACGCCGTAGGTCTCGAAGCCGTCGGCCGTGGGGCCGACCGAGTCACCGGCGTTGTCACCGGTGCAGTCCGCGATCACGCCGGGGTTGCGAGCATCGTCTTCCTTGATGTTGAAGACGATCTTCATGAGGTCGGAGCCGATGTCGGCGATCTTCGTGAAGATGCCGCCCGCGATGCGCAGGGCGGCGGCGCCGAGCGACTCGCCGACCGCGAAGCCGATGAAGCACGGACCCGCGTAGTCACCGGGGAGGAACAACATGATGCCGAGCATGAGGAGCAGCTCGAGCGAGATCAGCACCGTGCCGATCGACATGCCGGCCTCGATCGGAATCGCGTAGACCGGGTACGGCTTGCCCTTGAGCGCCGCGAAGGCCGCGCGCGAGTTCGCGAAGTTATTGACGCGGATGCCGAAGAACGCGACCAGCGAGGAGCCGAGGATGCCGACCACGCTGAACGCGGCGATCGCGGCCACCTTCGGGATCGGCACCCCTTCGAGCGCCGCGAAGTAGACGACGATGACCGCGGCGATCAGGACCCACAGCCAGGCGATGAACTTCGCCTGCGTCTTCAGGTAGGTCTTGCAGGTCGAGTAGATCAGCTCGCTGATCTCGATCATCGCCTTGTGGGCCGGGAGGTTCTTGAGCTTCTGGTACTTCACCAGGCCGAACAGGAGGCCGATCGCGCTGACCGCCAGGCCGATCGCCAGGATGTTCCAGCCGTTCGTGCCCAGGAAGTGCACCTGCTTGAAGTCAGGCAGCACCAGCTGGGCTTCGCTGCGGGGGCGAACCGCGGTACCAGCAGCCGCCGGGGCGGCCGCTGCAAGCCATGAGAGAAATGACATCATTGGTGGGTCCTTCCGGGTCGAGCTTCGGAAGGGGGCGTTATAAGGAGGTCGGGATCCGGAGTGCAAGGGCTGAACACGCTCCAAGTGTGCGACGTAAGGATGGATTCCCAGACCGGACGTGGTATGGAACGCTGCCCACGAAGGTTGTCCCGTCATGCGCCGCCCCGAGATCCTGGC
>JAYVLW010000638.1:0-9206 GCA_043759315.1 Myxococcales bacterium | reverse complement strand
CATCAAGCGCACACCTTGCGAGACCCCTTTTGCGGCGACGTCAGCGCGGAGCGTCGTGGCGAGGCAGGTCGAGCAGAACGTCGTTCTGATGTTCGCGGTGGTAGTCGAGCAGCTCGCCGTCGAGCCGGTCGCGCTCGCTGCGCAGCTTGCGAAGCCGTTCTTCGGCCGCGGCGCGATCGGCAGCCGCGCGCCTTGCGCGGATCGCTCGCGCCTCCGCGTGGACCCACGCCGCGGTCGAGGCCTGTTCGAACACACCGAGGGGGCCCCGCGACTCGTCGACGGGGAACGCATCGACCATCCCCTCGAACTCCAGGAGGAGCTCAGCGCGGCCTTCGGCAGTCTTCGAGAGCTCGTGTTGATGTTTCGCGAGCAACATCGTTCCGCACGAGACCTCCAAGCGCCCCTCGCTGCGCAGCTTGCGTAGCCGTTCTTCGGCCGCTCGCTCGCGGCGCTCGCGGTCGAGCACCGCGTCGGTGTGCGCGATGGTCCCCGCGACGTCGCGCGCATCGACCACGGCTGTCACGTCGCGAGCGTACGGAGCCGGGCCGGGACGCAGCGCGATCACGGCGGCGATGGCGACCGCGACCGCGGCGGCGATCCAGCACGCTGCCGATGATCGCAGCGCGATCACGCGAGCTGCTTCTTGCGCTCGGCCAGGTGCTTGTCGAGCTCGTCGAGGGCCGCATCCATCTGGGCGCGCGCCTCGCCGCGGTAGTCGGCCTGGTTCTTCGAATCACGCAGCGCCGCGAGGGCCTTCTCGAGAGCCGACGCGTCGGCCTGCGCGCGGGCTCTCACCGCATCGTGCATGTCTTTGAAGTTCAGATAGAAGTCCTGGAGCATGTCGCCCTCACGCAGGGGTGTGACAGCACCTAGCCTTCCGACGGCCATTCGATCGAAGTACATCGAGACCTTGTAGAGGGGGCCGGCGACCTTGTGGGTCATGATCAGGAGGTAGAGCGAGAGGATGATGACGAGGCCCACGCCGACGCCGGCCATCTTGTAGACGAGCGCGCGGTCCTCGGACTCGAGGCCGGAGGCGACGTGCTCCTGGAAGTCCTCCTGCGAGGCATCCGCCTGGGTGAGGGACGCGAGGTCCTTCTCGATCGACTCGGAGGCGAGGCGCTTCTGTTGATAGATCAAGTAGCCGAGCGCACCCGCGATCACGCCCGAGAGGATCGTGACGAGCAGGACGTAGCGAAGCTGCAGCTTCTTGTCGAGCAGGTAGTTCGAGAGCTTGCGCTTGTACCGAGGGCGCGGTGCACCCGACGGAACGCCCGTAGCGGCCGTGGGATCACTCAATGGCCTTCTCCTTGCGCGCGACGATGTCGCGCAGCTCGACGATGGTCGCGTGCTCGCCGGCACCGGCTTGCTCGGCGGCCGCGATCACGGCCTTGAGCTTGACGATGTCGTCCTTCTCCATCTTGACGACGCCCGCATGGGCGGTCTTGAAGTGCTCGTAGAAGTCGACGAGCTGATCGCCCTTGCGGAGGTTCCACACCTTGTCGAACCGGCCCTGCTGCATCTTGCCCAGATACAGCGAGACCTTGAACAGCGGGCCCGCGACCTTGTGGGTCATCTTGATGCCGTAGACCGCGAGGCCGATGACGAGCAGCAGGCCCGTGCCGATGAGGACGTAGAGGATGAGCAGGCGGCCGCGCTCCAGCGCGTTGATCTCCGCGCCGAGACGCAGCTCGCAGGTCCAGTGACCGACGACCTTCGCGCCGAAATCCTCGGGCACCTTGATGACCGACGGGAGCATCGTCATCGAGCTCTCGTCCATCACGACCTTCGCGCGCTCGCGCGGGGCCTCGGGCGCGGCGCTGCCGCTCCCAGCGGCGACAGGGGGCGGCGGCGGATCCGCCGTGGGCGCCGGATCACCGGTCGGCGCGGCGGGCGGTGTATCGCTCGGCGCGGCGTCGGAGCCGTCGGGCTCGGGGAGCTTCATCGGCACCGGAGGAACGTCCTCCTCCTGACCGGAGCTCTCGACGAGCGTGGGGACCTTCGGACACGGCGTGCCGCGGACGCTGGCCATCGAGACCGTGGTGGTCTCGTTCGCGACCTTCATGACCCAGATGCCGAGGCCTGCCATGAGCAGCGTCGACAACCCGACCATGAACAGCGTGAACTGCAGCTGGTAGCGCTTGTTGATGAGGAGGTTCTTCCAGCTCCGCTTGTAGCCGCGGTCGCCGGGCTTGGGGCCGCTCACGCCACCACCACCGCCTCCCGCTGGCTTGGGGGCGTCACCTGCGGTGGGTGATTTGGTCGGTTCGCTCACGGGATTCCAGCCTTCGTCTTGATCGTCGGAACTATTTTGGTCGCGATCAAGCTTTCGACAACGGCGCTGACGCAGTCGTCACTCGAGAGTGCGACGTCCCTGGCCGAAGAACCACCTTGAACCTTCGCACCACCGTTCAAGAAGCCAAACACGCTCTTGTCGGGGAAGCTCGCGAGCAACATGCTGATCTTACAGGAAACGGTGCTCGAGGAGCCGGCTGTCGAGACCTTCAGCTCGTTGAGGGTTCCGTCGACATAGAACCCCTGAAAACCCTTCTGGTTGAGCTGGGCAGAGGTCGGGATGCCGCCCGACCACGACGTCGCCATCGAGCTGGCGACCTTGCCGAGGGTCTGGGTGGAGACCTTCACCATCGCGGGGCGCATCTTCGCATCCGCCGCCGCGTCCCCCGTCTTAGACGACATCGGGCCGATGTTGACGTAGATGCCGTTCTTGCCGCTGGTCGGGGGCGGCGTACCACCACCGCCGCCTCCGGCGCCGAGCGCCGTGAGGGCCTTGCTCGCCTGGGACTTCACGAGCGAGCTACCGTCGTTTGCTTCGGCCTTCTTCAGCGCGCTGATCACCAGGTTCTTGATGCCCGGCTTGGTGCTCGCATCGACCAGCTTCGCGACGCCGATCGCGGCGGCGCTTCGCACGTCCGCGGAGCCATCGTTCCCGAGCACCTTGACGAGCGGAAGGATCGCCTTCTGATCGCCGAGCTTCGTCAAGTTGACGGCGGCGGCGAGGCGGACCTTGTCGGAGTCGTCGTCGAGCTGCTTGATCAGCTCGCTCACGTTGTCCGCGTGCACCGGCGCTGCGTGGAACAGGATCACGAGCACGGCCGTGATCGTCGCCACGCGCGCGAGCACCGCGCGTGCGAGGCCGACAGTCCTGGTGCGCGTGCGCCTCATCGTCATCGAGTAGACGTCTCAACCCCCAGACGCTTCATCCTCGACGATCAAAGGTACCGAGGATCAGCTGTCTTCTGCAAGGTACCGAGCGGCTAGCTCGACATAGTGAGCTGCGCCGAACACGATCTGCTCCCGCTCGCGATCGTTGACTGGCCGCTTCACCTTCGCGGGGGATCCGATCACCAGGCTCCCCGGTGGGATGTCGGTGCCCGGTGTCACGAGCGCACCTGCACCCACGAGGCTACCGCGACCGATGCGCGCACCATCGAGGATGATCGATCCCATCCCGATCAAGCACATGTCCTCGACCACACAGGCGTGGATGATCGCGCTGTGGCCGACCGTGCAGTCGCTCCCGATGGTCGTTCCGAACCGCCCCGCCGTGACGTGGATGACCGTGCCGTCCTGCAGGCTCGTGCGCGCGCCGATCCGGATCGGCATCACATCTCCGCGGATCACGGTCGAGTACCAGACGCTCGACTGGTCGCCGATCTCGACGTCGCCGATCACGGCGGCGGTCTCCGCCACGAACACGCCCTTGCCGAGGACGGGGTGCTTGCCGAGGACAGGTCGGATCACTTCATCGACCGACGCGACGCTTGCTCGGCGGCCGCGAACAGCTCGTCGATCGCGGCGTCGGTATCGTCACCGTTCGGAGCGATCGGTGCGACATACTGCACGACGCCCCGACAGTCGATCACCATGAAGCTGATGCGCTCGCTATCGGGCACCGTCAGCTCCTCGAACATCGCCCGGTCCGCGATCGCGAGCGGAACGTCGAGACCGATCGGCTTCACGACCTTCGTCTGATTGAGCGGTGCCACGCTGACCGCGAGCGACATCGGCACCGCGCCGCCCTTGTCGGCCTGCGCGCGCGTCCACGTGGCGAGCTTGCCGAAGACCGAGTTGCAGTCCGTGCATCGACCGAGGTCGAACAGGCCGACGATCGCCGTCTTGCCCCGCAGCGAGCTGAGGTCGACCATGCGCTGATCGTCGACGCCCATCAGCTCGGTGGCGACCATCGTCTGACCGACCAGGCGGCGCCGCATGATCTCGTCGCGCGACACGAGGTCCGCATTCAGCATGAGGGGCCGGCCGTTGCGCATGATCCCGAGCTCGACGCGATCGCCGGCCGTGTGTCCCTGCACGTTCGCGAGGATGACGTTGCAGTTCGGCGTCGGCGCCTTGTCGATCGCGATGATGATGTCGCCGGCACGCAGCCCCGCGGCCTTCGCTCCACTGCCGCGGGTGACATTGTCGACATGGCAGCCCGACGGTTCGTCGTGCATGCCGATGCCGAGGAACGCGGGGTTCGATGGCTTGGCCGCCGTGACCGACGTGGTCGCGAGCACCAACATCAAGCCAAGGGCGAACCGCACGCGGTGAGACTAGCGAACGGGCGGGGGGTGAGCCAGATCCATCGCCAGCCCGACCACGTCAGGCGCGCAGCAACGCACCAGGCACGACCGCCATGTAGGATAAGGTGAGATTTTTGCCTTCATCACCTCAACCGCGCGATCATTATCGGGTGAAGCGTCGTGAACCGTTGGATCTAGCCCACGTCCTCGAGGACAGCCGCCCGACTCCCCATCAGCGAGCGATCCCGGCGGAGCCACTCGACGCCGGCGGTCGGGAGAAGCGCGTGCATATGCGCTTCGATAAGGCCTTCCTGGTCGTCATCGGTTCGGAGCTCTATGGCGAGGCCGTCGCGATCGCGCGGAACGTGTCGGCGGGTGGAATCCTCGTCGAGATGAGCTACGCGCCGCCGCTCGGAACCGTGGTGACGGTGCACTTCCAGCACACGCGCGGCGACGACCTCGTCGACGAGATCGTGGCACGTGCCGAGGTCAAGCATCACCACTACCTGAACTTCTCTGGCTCGGGGGAAGCCGCGGCGAGCCGCGCGATCGGCCTGCGGTTCGTCGAGTTCATCGACCTCGGGGACGCGATCGCCCCCGAGCGACTGCATTGACGGAATCGCGGGCGCTGCCCGAGCGTCTGATCCCCGACTTGCGTGCTCCTCGCCGATTGGCTACGTCTCCCCGGATGCGGCGTACCCTGGTGCTTCTGCTTCTCGCGATCACGGTCGCGACGACGGCACCGCGCGACGCGGGCGCCGACAAGAAGCAGGACAAGAAGGGCGCGGACGCCAAGGCGGAGCCGCCCCCTCCCCCGCCGCGCACGCCCGGTCCTGACGACGCCAAGGCGAAGGCCGCGCTCGAGAAGATCGTCTCCGGCCCCGACCGCGCCAGCCGCGAGGCGGCGATCAAGGATCTGACCGCGCTCGCGCCGCGCGCGATCGACGAGATCGGCGAGTGGCTCGCCCGCGCGCATACCGCGTCGATCGAGGAGCGCCGCGCGGTGCTCAAGGAGATCAAGGCGCAGGTCCCAGACAAGACCGGCAAGTTCAACACCCCCGAGCGGCAGACCGCGAAGGAGCGCAAGGCCGACGACGAGCTCGACTGGCAGACCTCCCTGCTCGGGCTCGATCCCGCGATGGCCGGGGTGGGCGAGGTCATCGCCGACGACGCCGCGATCCGCGCGCTCGCCGGTTCGAAGGAGATCCTCGCGGCTCAGCCGATCTTCAACGCCGCGTTCTACGACGAGACGATGATCTATCGCGACGAGTGCGGCCGGTACCTCCGCAAGATGGAGCCGCAGTCGATTCCGGTGTTGACGAAGGAGTCGCAGGCGAAGAACTACGACCGCAAGCGCTATGCGACGTGGCAGCTCGAGCGCCTCGATCGCCAGGAACCCGGCAAGGCGCTGGCCGCCGCCGCGGGCAACGAGGTGCTGACGATCGCGATTCTCGAGACGTTCCGCACCACGAAGCTGCGCGAGGCCGTGCACGCCGTGTGGTCGAAGGTCAACGACGATGCACCGCGCGTTCGTGCGGCCGCGCGCGCCGCGTGGATGGACTACATCACCGGACCTCCCCCACCGCCCGCACCGAAGAAGAAGCTGCAGCTCCCGGGCGGCAAACTGACGAAGAAGGAGAAGCCGCTGTGGCTGACCTATCGCGAGCTCGCCGATAACGAGCTGCGCACGGCCGCCAACGAGCTCCTCCACGAGGACTACCCTCTCGACGATCCGACGCTCGACGACTACGAGAAGACGTCGAAGACCGTGAAGGTGGATCTCGGAGATCTCACGAAGCGGCTGTTCGAGTACTACGACAGCGAGCGCACGAAGGTCGATATGGCGCAGTGGTCGGCGGCGAAGGCGAAGGCCGATGCGGGCGACCTCGCCGGCGCGACCGCGATGCTCGATCGCCTGCTCGCCCAGAACCCGCAGCGCGGCCAGCGCGAGAACATGGCGACCATCTACGCCGCCTGGGGCAAGCAACTCGAAGCCGACAAGAAGTGGCCCGATGCCGCGGCCGCGTACTCGAAGGCGCATGGCCTCGATCCGAAGGGCAAGCTCGCGACGCACGCGCTCGCCGCCCATCACTACGCTCTCGGCAAGTCGCTCGAGGCTTCGGGCAAGGACGGCGGCCCCGACTATCGCAAGGCGATCGCGCTCGAGCCCGACTATGCGCCCGCCCAGAGCGCGGCCGCCGACTCACCGAGCGGCAATGGTCGTCGCCCGGTATGGATGCTCTACGCGGCGCTGATCGCGGGTGGACTCGCCGCCCTGCTGTTCGCCGTCGCGATGGCTCGCCGCCGCGCCTGAATCGGGCGCCGGTCGTGCGATAATCGCGAACGCATGAGCCGCTTGATCGTCCTGGAAGGCCTGGATGGCGCGGGCACGACCACGCAGGCCCGTCGGCTCGTCGACCATCTGACGAGCAAGGGTGGCAAGGCCCACCTGACTCGCGAGCCCAGCGATGGCCCGATCGGCAAGCTGATCCGGGAGATGCTGACGGGAGGTCACGCGATTCCCGAACAGTCGCTCTCGCAGGGCACGTTCGGCCTGCTGTTCGCCGCCGATCGACTCGATCACCTGCAGCGCGAGGTCGAGGTGCAGCTTGCGGCGGGCGCGACCGTGATCTCCGACCGGTGGTACCACTCCTCGCTTGCCTACCAGGGCACCGGCGCGGATCGCGACTGGATCACCACGCTGAACGCGCGCGCGCGCAAGCCCGATCTGACCATCTTCTTGCAGGTACGCCCCGAGGTCGCGGCCGCGCGCCGGATCTCCGCCGGCAGGATCCAGGAGCTATTCGAGGACATGCGGATGCAGGAGGAGGTCGCCGCCGGCTACAAGGCTACGATCTCCGAGCTCTCGGCGCTGGGCGAGAGGATCGAGACCATCGACGGCGAGGCCTCGCCCGACGCGGTGTTCGGCGCGATTGTGGCGCTCGTCGGGACCCTGACGTAGCTTCGAGGGCATGCGCCCCGCCCTCCTCGCTGTCCTGGTTGTCCCCCTCGGCGCCTGCGCTCCGAAGACTGCTCCGCAGACCACGCCGATCGACGAGGATCTCGGCACACCGACGGCGCAGCAGGATCCCGCGGCGCCCGCGCCCGAGGTGCCGCGCCCGGTCGCACCGACCGGCAAGGGCCTGCGCTCCGGCACGATCGCCCGCGACAAGCTCGTCGCCGTCCTGGATGCCGGCCCAGGGATGTTCCTGCGCCAGCTCGAGATCGCGCCGCAGCTCTCGGGCGAGCGGTTCGTCGGCTGGCAGCTCGTGCAGCTGCTCGACCGCACGGGCCCACTCGTCGATGTCGACGTCGCACCCGGCGACGTGCTGCTCGCGATCAACGGCAAGCCGCTCTCGCGACCGGATCAACTACAGACGGTGTGGGACTCGCTGCGGACCGCGAACCAGGTGACGGCCCAGCTGTGGCGTGGCCAGGCGCAGTTCGAGCTTCAGTTCGCGATCGAGCCCCAGGTCGCCGCGGCTCCGGCGCCCGCTGCGAAGTAACTCAGAGCTTCTCGAACACGGCGCGCGCGTGCGCCGGATCGTTCGCGAACACGCCATCGACGCCGAGGCGTCCGAGGCGAAGGAGCTCGGCTTCGTCGTCGACGGTCCACGCGTTGATCGGGCGGCCGGCCGTGCGCCAGCGCTTCACCGCATCTTCGGTGACCAGCGTGTGTTCTGGGTGGACGATCGAGACGCCGATCAGCGTGCCGATCCAGCCGCGGCGGATCGGCAACGGCTGGTCCTCGGCGAAGATGTGCGCGAGGCCGATCGCCGGCAGGTGGCGGTGGATCTGGAGCAGCACGAGTGGGTCGAACGACGACACGAGGATCTGGTCCTCGCGGCCCGAGTCCTGGATCACCTTCGCCGTTGCCGCGGCGAGCTCGCCTCCGCGGCCGGCCTTGTTGGACTTGATCTCGACGTCGATCTCGAGGTCGAACGCGTGCAACACCTCGGCGAGCGTGGGCACCGGCTCCCCGCGAACGCGCAGCTTCGCGCGACTCGCGGCGGAGGTCTGCTCCATCGTTCCGGGCGCCTCGCACAGCCGCGCCAGCTCGTGATCGTGGAACACGACGACATTGCCGTCGCCGTCGAACCGGACGTCGAGCTCGATCCCGTCGGCGCCAGCGGCCTTCGCCTTGTCGAACGCGAGCATCGTGTTCTCGGGCGCGTGCGCGGAGTCACCGCGATGTGCCCACACGCGCGGAGGCCGCCCGCGACCGCGCTTCCACCGCGATGCGCGACCGAGCCTGCCGAGGTGTGGCAGGAGGCGGGCGAGTCCGAGCTTGGGCACTGCAAGGGCAGCGTACGCCGACCGCGCAGCACCGCGAAGTGCGAAGGCTGGTTACTCGACGAACGTTTTGTGCAACGCCCGCGTCAGGCTGTCGACGTGCTGCCGATCGCACCACAGCGTGACCCGGAGCGGAGACACGCTGACGGCGTTGAGCGGCACACCGGCACCGACCGCGCTCGCGCGGGCCTTGTTGATGACGCCCGGGTTCGAGCCGATGCCATGGCCGACGATGGTGACCGCGCCCTCTTCCCCGAACTCGACCTGATCGCCGAGCACGTTATCGAGGCGCTTCCGGACCTCGCCCCAGTCGGGCACGTCCGCGATCGTGAACCACGCGCGCAGGTCCTTGCCTTCGAGATCGAGGTGCGT
>JAYVLW010000637.1:0-6591 GCA_043759315.1 Myxococcales bacterium | reverse complement strand
CGTGAATCCCGCCTCGGGGATGTCCGCGACGTGGAAGCGCGCCACCTCGTCGGCGGTGTCGAGCGACACCGTCCCGGGTGACGATGCGCCGGCAGGGGAGGCGGGGGCGGTCGGCCGGCCCGCGCAGGCAACCGAGGTCGAGAGCACAAGCGGGAGGAGGGCACGCACGCCCGCCGCCAGGAGCAAGCGCCGGGCCGAGCGCGTTCGCTTGTGTCCACGCTGGGTTGTGGCGGCCGGCGTGACCGACCGTTCTCGTTCGCGACGCGGGTTCAGGCACGATCACGAGCGCGCGCCGCATCGGGTTCTCCATGGGCAGGCACACCGCGGCGTGATGTCGGCCTGATGTCGGCGGCCAATGCGTTCGGCGCTATCCAAGACGCATCGAGAAGACGCAGGCGTCTGCTCGTCAACGCAAGAAGGAGTCCGCCATGAAGAAGATCACGAACCGGTCCAACCGTACTCGCCCCGTCAAGCAACTCGGAATGGAGAGCCTCAAGAAGGTGACCGGTGGAGGCCTCTCCGGCCCCGACATTTGCGACGGCCGCTACAAGATCATCTGCATTCAAGACGTCACGCCGCCAGGCAACCAGGACTGCTGAGATCATCGCCCATGTCCCATCGCGGGAATGCGGCCCTCACGACGTGCCCCGATGGGGACCTGGTGGACGGCTATGTTGCGCTGGCTGGCGCGGCTCTGGCGCGAGCGTTCTGATGCGACCGCGGGTTCCGCGGGCCTGCGTCAGCTCTTCCGGAGGTTCCACAAGATCTGGCCGAGCGACGCACTCGCAGCGGCGTCACTCGAGGTCCACATCGCCGCCAGCAAGGCCGCCTTCGAGGTCGGGCCCACCACGCGCACGATCCTCGCGTCGATCGAGAACGCAGGTGCCAGCTCCGGCGCATCGATCGTGATGCGAATCCGCTCGCCCACGACGCGCTGGACGTTGTGATCGTTCCGCAGGAGCACCCCGCCCGCGGAGATGTTGATGACGACGAACGTCTCGACCTGGTCGCCATGACTGAGCTGGACCCGCGCAAGCAACTCGAAGCGCTCGTGCTGGCGTCGTTCCGGCATCCATGAAGCATGAGCGAATTCGCTGTTCCGGGCAGGCGCCGGCGGTTCGAAAACGTACGGCCAGCACTCCCGTCGGTGTCCGGCTTGCCTGGGCGCTATCGGCTGTGACTTCGAGGTCTTGCATCCGCGCGGTATCCGCGAAAATCAAAGTTCCCGTTTCCGTCGGGTGCTCCGTCTCGTAGGCATCATGCCCAAGCTCGCACCCGCGCTCTGCCTCGCCCTGATCACCCTCACCGCGCTCGACGCTGCCGCCGAGGTGCGCGACCACCGCACCGAACCGGCGCCGGCCGGCCAGCCCTCCGTGACCTACCGCCGGCGTCCCGGCCCGCGGTTCATGTTGCCGCTCAAGGTGGATATCGGCGCCAACGGCACCAACACCGACAAGGGCTTCGCGCGCGGTATCGCCGCAGCGGTCGGCGTGCACTGGGCGTCGTTGAGCCCGACCCCGACGCGGCTCGACGTCGGCATCGGCGTGTTCGGTTCGCTGATGGCCACCCCGACGGATGCGATGGGCGCCAGCAGCGGCATCGCGTACGGCGGCGCCTACGTGGAGGCCGGCTACGCGCTGGCAGCTGGCAGCTTCTGGCGCACCTGGGCCACCGCGCGCGGCGAGTACATCGGCAGCGCGGCGTTCGATCAGACCCACGTCGGGTTCGGTGGGACCGCGCGACTGAGCGCCGAGCTGTTCAAGAGCGGCGTGGGGATCGAGCCGCGCGGCCTGTTCCTCGGTGCCTATGCGCTCGGCATCTATCTCGAGGCGGGTGGGCGCGACATGACCGATGGGGTCAACGTGTTCCACGCGGGCGCCGGCATCACATTCCGCACGCCGCTCGTGTTCTCACCCTGAGGTCAGCGGCGACCGCGCAAGAAGAAGCCACCTCCACCGAGGAGGAGAACGAGCACGACGATGATGAGAAGGGTCTGCATGGACATGCAGCGGACTGGAGCACGCGGCGTGCCACGAACCTCTCGGGGCTCCGACGCGTCCCCGTGCTGACGCGCAGGGGTAGGTAGTTCTCCGGCTTCGGGTTTCGCACGTGTGGTCGAGTCACGGGCGCGCGGTGCGCGGTTCGGGTCGCGTTCGAAGTGTGACAAGGTTGCGCTCATGTCAGCGCTGGTTTCGGAGGATGGGATCGCGGAGGTCGTGGTCATCCGGGGTGCGGCTGCGCGCATCGACGCACCGCTCGATCTGCTGATCGAGGTCCCGCATGGTGCGACGCGGACCGAGGACTACGCGAGGGTGGCCGCACAGCTCACGAGCCCGCTGCCGCATGGACTCGTCGACTTCTTCCACGTCAACACGGATGCGGGCGCGCCCGAGCTCGGGCTCGCCACCGCCAGGCGGCTGGTCGTCGCGGCGCCGGAGCGATCGGTCGCGATCGTGCGCTGTCGGATCCCGCGGACGTTCATCGACTGTAACCGCCGCATCGACGCGGATCCCGCGGAGTTCAAGGCCGGCAAGGTGACGCCCGGGCTGATGCCGTGGATCACCTCGCCCGAGGACCGCGCCCGGCTGCGCGCGGCCTACGATCGGTATGTGGCTCTGGTCCACGCCGCGACCGGGGAGCTGGCGGGCGATGGGGCGATGCTGTTGCTCCACACCTATGCGCCGCGGACCGTCGACGTCGAGGTGGATCTCGCGATCGTCGAGAGTCTGCGCGCCGCGTACGCGCCGGGGGTCGAGGGGACCTGGCCGCTGCGGCCCGAGCTCGACGTGATCGGCAAGGCGCTGGATGGAACGAACCACGCTCCGGTGGCCGTGGTCGAGGAGCTCCGGCGGGCGATGGCCGCGTGCGACCTCACCGTGGCCGAAGGTACGACCTACCCGCTGCACCCCAGCACGCTGGCCTACGACCACGTGATGGCGCGGCCCGGGCGCGCGCTGTGCCTCGAAGTGAGGCGCGATCTGCTCGCGGACCCGTTCGAGCCGTTCGCGCAGATGCGGATCGCCCCCGCGAAGGTCGATCGGCTCGCAGTTCCGCTCGCGGCCGCGCTTCTGCAGTGGTGGTAAGTGGTAACTTGGTAGCTGCGTGAACGTGCTGTTCGTTGCGTCGGAGATGGCGCCGTTTGCCAAGACCGGCGGCCTCGCCGACGTCATGGCGGCGCTGCCCGCCTACCTCGCTCGCGCGGGCCACGACACGCGGGTCGTGGTGCCGCTGTACGACACGGTCGATACGAGCAAGGCGACGTTCCGGGCGATCATGGACGTGGAGGTGACGCTCGGTTCGCACCGCTACGCTTGCAAGATCTTCCAGGTCGGCTCGGCGCTGCCCGTGTACTTCGTCCATTGCCCGGCGCTGTTCGCGCGGGGCCGGCTGTACACGAGCGACCCCGACGAGCATCGCCGGTTCCTGGCGCTGTCGTATGCGGCGCTGCTGATCTGTCAGCGGCTCGACTTCGCCCCCGACATCCTGCATTGCCACGACTGGCAAGCGTCGCTGCTCCCGATGATCATCAAGACGCTGGCAGCGAACGACCCGCGGTTCGCGCGGACGCGCTCGCTCCTCACGATCCATAACTTGATGTACCAGGGCAGCTTCCCCGTCGAGATCGGGCCCGATACCAACCTCACCTCGGTCGCGCACCTGTTCCATCAGGATCTGATGAAGGCGGGGCGCGTGAACTTCTTGCTCCAGGGGATCCTCTACGCCGACGGGGTGAGCACGGTCAGCCCGACGTACGCGAGCGAGATCCAGGGAGAGAAGTTCGGCGCTGGCCTCGATGGCTTCTTGCGCGCACGGTCGGCGACCGTCGTCGGCATCCTCAACGGGGTGGATTACGCCGAGTGGTCACCGGAGCGAGACACGCACATCCCGCATCGCTACAGCGCGCAGGACCTCGCGGGCAAGGAGCGGGACAAGGAGCACCTGCTGACCAGCGTCGGGCTGCCGTACGTTCCGGGCGTGCCCGTGCTCGGCGTCGTGTCGCGGCTCGTCGGTCAGAAGGGGTTCAAGCTGTTCGACCCGGTGATGTTCGAGCTGCTCCGGCAGCACGGGTTCCAGCTCGTGGTGCTCGGCAGCGGGGAGCCAGGGCTCCAGGACATGTTCACGCGGATGCAGCAGCAGTTCCCGCGGCAGGTCTGCTTCTATCAGGGGTTCAAGAACGACCTCGCGCACCTGATCGAAGCGGGCGCGGACATGTTCCTGATGCCATCGGTGTACGAGCCATGCGGCCTGAATCAGCTCTACAGCCTGCGCTACGGCACCGTGCCGATCGTGCACCGCACGGGTGGGCTGGCGGATACGGTGCGGCAATGGGTGCCGCGCGCCGGCACCGGCACGGGCTTCGTGTTCGATCATCACGACGAGGCAGGGCTGCGCTGGGCGATCGAGGCCGCGCTCGGCACGTATCGCGATCCGAAGCAGTGGCAACGGTTGATCCAGAACGGGATGGCCGAGGACTTTTCGTGGGACACCCAGGGCAAGCTCTACGAGCTCGTCTACACCAAGCTCGCCGCGGCAGGTCGGCGCTGATGCATATCGTCTTCATCGAGCCCCGGTTCCCCGCGAACCAGAAGCAGTTCATCCGAGGTCTCGCCGAGGTCGGCGCGACGATCAGCGCGATCGGCGAAGGGAGCAAGGATTCGCTCGACGACGAGCTCCGGCGCTGGCTCACGCACTACGAGCAGGTCACGAACGTCTGCAACGAGCAGCAGGTGCTCGACGCGGTGCGGTTCATCGAACGGCACAAGCACATCGACCGGCTCGAGGCCACGGTCGAGGCGCACATCATGCCCACGGCGCACGTTCGCGAGGCGGCCGGGATCCCCGGCACGAGCACCCGCACCGCGTACCTGTGCCGCGACAAGCCGGCGATGAAGGAGGTGCTGCGGCAGGGCGGGGTGCCGTGCGCCGAGTCCACGGCGGCGGCGTCCGCCGACGAGGTCCGCGCGTTCATCGAGCGCGTCGGCTATCCCGTGATCCTCAAGCCGCGCGATGGTGCCGGTGCCTCGGGCGCGTCGCGGATCGAGAGCGACCGCGAGCTCGAGCCGGCGTTGCGTGCGCTGGGGCCCGGGCGATCGATCGCGGTCGAAGAATTCATCGAAGGGCACGAAGGCTTCTTCGACACGCTGACGGTGCGCGGGCGCGTCGTCCACGAGTTCGCCACGCACTACTACCCGAACGTGCTCGAGGCCATGCGCACGCGCTGGATCTCGCCGCAGTTCGTGACGACGAACCGGATCGGCACACCCGGGTATGACGAGGTCAAGGCGATGGCCCAGAAGGTGGTCACGCTGCTCGGCATCGAGACCTCGGCGACCCACATGGAGTGGTTCTCCGGCGCCAAGGGCCTCAAGTTCTCCGAGATCGGATGCCGGCCGCCGGGCGTGCGCGCGTGGGACCTCTACAACGTCGCGAACGACATGGACCTGTATCGCGAGTGGTCGATGCTGATCACGCACGGCAAGCCGGGGCAGTATCCGTCGCGGCGGCTGTCGGCGGGGATCATCGCGCTGCGCCCCGATCGCGACGGGCGGATCGTCGGCTACGAGGGGCTCGCCGAGGTTCGCGAGGCGTTCGGTGACTGCTTGATCGACTGGCACCTTCCGCCCGAGGGCACGCCCACGCAGGGCGTCGAGGCCGGCTACATGGCGAACGCGTGGATCCGCCTCAAGCACGAGAACTACGATCACCTTCGCTACATGCTCGATGTCGTCGGGCGCACCGTGAAGGTCCGAGCCGGTTGATGAGCACGGTCGTCTTGCTCGGCCCCCAGGGCACGACCCCCGACGTCGGCTCCGCCATCACGGAGCTCGGCATCCGCGGTCGCGTCGCGCTGATCCGCGCCGGCTACCAGGAGCGCGAGGTCGACGACGCGGAGATGATCGCCACGCTCGGCGTCCCGGCGGTGAACCTCGGTCTCCACACCCGCAGCGTCGAGGTGTTCGCGCACGACACGGAGTTCACCGCCGCGTACCAGGCGCGGCAGCAGCGGCTGCGGCACATCCAGGCGTTCTACCGCGTACGGCTCGACAAGATCGAGGACGCCGCGAAGACCGTCTCGGTGCGCTACGTCGATCCCGAGCTCCTGGAGCAGGAAGAGAAGGTCTCCGTCGATCAGTTCCGGCACATCGATGCGGACCACATCGAGCGCTGCAACGCCCTCCGTGCCGCCTTCGATGCGAAGTGGCACTTTCTCGATCGCGAGCTGATCGCGCGTCATCGCGCCGAGCTCCGCACGGTGCTCGAGACCTGCGAGGCGATCGTGATCGCGGGCGGCCACGTCGCGTCGCTGCTCAATCGGCTGGCGCTGTTCGACGTGCTCTCGCTGGCGGCCGGGAAACCGATCATCGCGTGGTCCGCCGGGGCGATGGTGCTGACCGATCGCATCGTCCTGTTCCACGACTATCCCCCCTACGGCTCCGACATCGCCCAGGTGCTCGACGCCGGGTTCGGACTCGCGCCCAAGCTCGTCGTGCTTCCCGATCCTCGCCGGCGCGTGAACTTCGACGCCCACACGGGCATCCAGCGGTTCGCGCGGCGGATGGCCCCGGCGACCTGCGTCGCGATGGATCACGG
>JAYVLW010000636.1:0-4645 GCA_043759315.1 Myxococcales bacterium | reverse complement strand
GCAAGGCGCGATGGCCGCGCCGGCCGCCGTCTACCCTGGTGATGCGATACGGATCGGCTGCGAGCACGACTTTGGCGCCGACCTGTACTACTTCATCGGCACGCTCGACGAGGTTCGCCTCTACGACCGACCGCTATCCGCAACGGAGATCGCGTCGCTCGCCCAATGATCGTCTAGGCGATCGCTTAACACGACCGGCCTGGTCAACTTCGACGCGCAGCCGAAGCGCCGATACCTGATGTTCCTGGTTCGCGAGAAAGACGGCCGATATGCCGCAGTCGAGCCGAACGACCGATGCGGGCCTCGTTCAGGAATCTGAGCCTCCGCGACAACTGGGTCGCGGTGAACACATCTCAGCGATCCAGGCAGCGAACGATCGCCGTGTCCACGACGAAGCCACCGTGACGGAACGACCGATCGCGAGTTGCCACGCGGGCGGCAAGTGAGCTTACAGCGGAGCAGTGGCCTGCGCGGGCCGCGACGCTTGCCTGGAGCGTGAGCTGCCGAAGGAGGGGATCCGCCGTGGCGGGCTCCCGAATCTCGCTGGCGCCTTCGACGTAGTGGTGCTCGAGCGCCGCCGCCGCGTGCGCTTCCGGGGCATCGGGATCGCGTTCGGTCTTCCTCGCTTCGTTGTAGATCAGCACGGCGAGGCCAGTCGCGAGCAGCAAGGCACCAGCGCCAATACCGACGCTTGTATCAATCGCACAACCGAGCGACTCCTCGAACGATTCCTGTGTGCACGATGTCGAGCTTCCGCGCGCGATCAAGAGGAAGCCTGTCCCTGCGACGAGCGCGCCAACCGTGCGGCCCGGAGCCCGAGACGGTCCGATACAACCCGCACTGGCGACGGCAGAGACGACGAACCAAGTCAGGTAGCGCATCGGCTCACGCGGAGCACGACGCATGCCGGGCGCGACAACCTATGCCCTGCCGTCATCTGCCGAGTGTTGTGTCGCGCGCTCCATCGCGCGCGACCAGGCGATGCGGATGCCGCGGCTCGCCGAGATCCGCCAGCTCGACACGCTGATGCCATCGCGTGCTCGCGTGTAGCTGGCAACGCGCGCATCCGCACCTACGGCGGCGCACGACGGAGGTACACTGACTCGACCGATGAGCCGAGTGTTCGTAGTTTCGGCGTACGTGGTCGCGTTCACCGCGAGCGCCTCCGCGCAGGGCACGTTGAGCGGTACCGTTATCGACGAAGACGGCATGTCGATCGCCGGCGCGACGGTCTTGCTCCGCGATGAAGCCGCGACGACCGCCGACGACGGAACGTTCACCATCACCTCCGGGCCCGGCAGGGTCACGGTGATCGCGGCCGGCTTCGTGTCGCAGACTCTCGCCGCGAAGGCCAACGTCGTCGTGCGCCTCGCGCGCGTATCGGGCGAGGTCATCGAGATCTCGGGCAAGGCGCCAGAGGAGAGCAAGCCGCTCGCGTACACGATGTCGGCGAAGGACATCGCCTCGACGCCCGGTGCGATGAACGATGCGCTGCGTGCGATCACGATCCTGCCGGCGGCCGCGCGGATTCCATTCTCGTTCGGAGGCGTCGTCCTGCGCGGAATGTCGCCGCGAGACTCGAGCGTGTTCAGCGCATAGCGCATAGCTCGCGCCACTCGGCGTGAAGGTGCCCGCCGGGCCGCTGCTCGCGATCTCGAGCGTCGGCTTCATGATGATCCTCGCGCTGCCTGCGCGCCTGGGCGAGTTCGTGCGCCCGAGCCTGCTCCGGCGCCGTGGGATCTCGGCGTCCGCCGCGCTCGGTACCGTCGCCGTCGAGCGCATCGTCGATGGCCTGCTGATCTCGCTCCTGGTGTTCGGAACCTTCTTCGCGATGCGCGGCCCGGATGCACCGGGGTGGATGATGCCCACCGCGTACACGGCGCTCGGCGTGTTCTCGACCGCGCTCGTGTTTCTCCTGTTCGCGATGTAGCGCCCGGAGAAGACCGTCGCGTGGTGTCTGAAGATGTCGCTGTTGCCCCGGTTCTGCGCATTGCCGACGATCTCCCCATCGCCGCGCAAGCGACGTACTTCTATTCGGGCCTGGGTCAGAGCATCGATCACATCCTGCTCGCGCCGGGTCACGCGCCCGCTCGAGTGACCCGCTCGTCACGCGCGTGGCGCGACCACGGCGGTTGGGGCGGCAGCGATCACTCGGCGCTCACGACGGAGCTGCGCGTGCCCGACGCGCTCTGACCCGCTCATCTCATCGGGGTCTGGCTCGTGCGGATGAACACGGCGTCGCGCTGCTTGCCGCGAACCCGCGTGCCTCTCGAGAAGGTCAGGCGCGAGGCGGAGAGCTCGTCGCGATATCCGCGCTCGCCGACCTCGCGCAGCTCTGGCTCCCGCGTTCCTGTCCCTGCGACCTCGATGTCTTCGCCCACGGCGACGATCGCCTCGAGGATCTCGACCTGCGCGACGTCGGCAAACGCACCCCATTCGTACCGAAGCGAGAGCTCGCGCGCCTTCTGCGAGAGGTGCGTCGCGCGCTCCATCTCGACGAAGTTCGCGACGACATCGAACGCGCAGACCTCGACGATGACCTCGGCGCGCCCGGTCCCATCCTCGATCGTGAAGTCCGTCGCATCGAACGCACTCCCCGCCCAGCTGTTCTCGAAAGCCTGCTGCATGAATTCGAGACGCCAGTAGACGCAGGCGCGCCCCGAATACGGCGCGACGAGCGGCGACGCGCAGGAGACCGTCCCGCCGATCCGCACCTCGGTTCCGTCGGCGGCATTCGCGATCGCGATCGTGGGCCGGCGCCCCAGCAATCGGTCGAGCACGCGCGAGATGGGGTTCTTGCCCGGCATCGGACCACTAGCCTACTCCTTTATGTCGTAGGGCTCCCAGTCCTCGCCGAGAGCGCTACGGCCGACGCCGGTGAGTACGGGAATCGACATCGCGGCGACGAGTGACGGGTCGTGCGCGATCAACGTCGCCAGCGGCACCACGACCATGTTGTCCTCGTTGCGATCGGCGCCCGCATACCACTCCCAGTGATCGTCCTCCCACCGGTTCGCCTCGGTGATCAGCTGTCCCTGCATCGCAGGAAGGTTCGTGATCGCCATCGCATCCTTCGGGACCGCGTGTGGCCACTCCTCGATCTGCCATGCCCATGGGCGCATAGCGCATCGATCGCCTCCCCATCCATCGGCACCGCGCAGGCCTCTCCCCGACACGGAACGGAGAACCCGCACGCAGTCAGTGTGGAGATGACAGCCAACGCTCCCCGGATCACGCTCTCAGTTTACCCGAAGCCACGGCGGCTCATGGTGGACTTGGTGGCGGGGCGTGCGTTGCCGCGTGCGAGTTCGATCTCGTCACCGTTGTTTGCGTTGGGTGGGCGATGCCTTCGGCGCGGCCTTCGTCGGCGGCGGCGGCGGCTTGTAGCCGCCTGCGACGAGCGGCCACGTGCGGCCACCCTTGAGTGCCGTGCCGATATTGCGGCCGAGATTGTCCGCGACCGCGAGGTCTCCCTCGACGTCAGCCATCAACTTCTCGTCGCGTTTGAACGTCTCGATCTCGGTGCTGCTCTTGGCGTCGACAGGTCCCACACACTCGAGTTTGCCGGCGCGAACGCTGTACAGATAGCCCGTGCCCGTGATCGCGCCGGGCACGAAGGTGTTGGGGCCTCCCACGATCTCGGGCCTGATCGCGGGAGCCTTGTACGTCTCGTACACCACGGCCACCAGCCACGTTCGATCGAGCTTCCTCAGCAGGATCTCGTTGTCGACGGAGGACTTCTTGAACAGCGTCTGCCTCACCTCGACATCGAGAGCCTTCACATACTCGTCACAGACGCCCCCCATCGCCGAGCCGGCTCCTGACAAGGTAGCTTTCGCGCCCCGGCTCTCGAATCGCAGATCTGCGTCCGCCGGAAGATCGCAACCTTTGCCTTCCGACGCTGGCCCGAGGTTCTCTGCCGTCGCGCGTTCGAACTCTGCAGCACAGTGCGTGCGTGTGAGCTCGACGATGCCAGTTAGACGCGTCAGCCCCTCGGCCTCTCTCTGCTTGCTCGCGACCTCCTCGGCCTCGCGCGCTTTGATCTCGGCCGCGCGGGTTTCGCGCTCCTTGCTACTGGGCCCACAAGCCAACAAGAGGATGAACGTCAGGACGAGCCCGAACACGCGCATGGCAAAGGATAGCGCTCTCGGTTGCCCGCGTCATCACCGGACCCGCGCGACGCCCTCGTGGCGGTGCTCGCGACGGATCGAGAGTCAGAGCCACACCCCGAAAGCGCATAAGCTCTACGCGTCGCAGCGCTCGCCGGCCCACCTCGTCCCGGCGACCTCGCTGTTTTCCGTGATTGGTGACGTCCCGGCCCAGCGCGCCGGCACCGTGATCACGTGGCGCGCCGCGCCTCGGCTCGACGTGATCGGCGATCTCGCGGCGCTCCGCGTCGACAGCGACGTCGCTCCCGATCTCACGGCCCGCGCGCGTTTGCGGCTCGACGAGCGCGGCGCGGGACAGCTCAGCGGCGAGCTGCGCCGCAGCGGGATCGGCGCGGATGCGTGGATCGAGATTGCGCAGGTCGGCCTCGCGACGTTCACGAGCCAGGAGGGTCTCGAGCGCGTGGGTGATGGCCTGATGTCGGCGACCGCCGCCTCGGGGCAGGCGCTGATCGACATCGCCGGCACGGGCGCACGCG
>JAYVLW010000635.1:0-13892 GCA_043759315.1 Myxococcales bacterium | reverse complement strand
AGCGCGTTGCCATGACGAAAGTCCTGCGCGTTGACGAACGGACCATCGCTCTCGCCGATCTGTGCGGCGATCAGTGACGTATCGTCCTGGTTGCCGCGGATCGACGGGCTCGCCATGCCGACGAGGCGGCGATCGATCCCGCCCTGGCCGGTCAGCGGTGAGCCGGCGGCGATCCACATCGTGGGACCGTCGATCTTGTCGATCGTCTTCAGCTCGAGCGCGCCTGCCGTGTAGAAGTCGCCGAACCGCGCGGCGTACGGACCCTTGTGCATGTCGACGCTCTCGAGCGTCTCGGGGATCAGCCAGTGCGTGTCGGCGTAGCCCTGGCCGTGGCCGTGCGAGGTGAGGTTCACGGGGATGCCGTCGGCGTAGATCGCGATGTCGGTGCCGTGATCGGCGTCGAAGCCGCGGATGAAGTACTGGTCGCTCTTGCCGCCGCCCGCGTGCTGGGAGACCACGAGGCCCGGCACCTGGCGCAGCAGATCCGACGGCTGCGTGCGCGAGCGATAGCGCAGCTCGGACGCGCCGAGATGTACGGACGACGCCGACTCGGCCGGCGCATCGGAGGTCACCTCGATGACCTCGGCGTCCTCGGCTTCCTTGGTGGAAGCCGCCAGCAGCTGGTCGTCGGTGAGCGTGGGGACCTGCGCGGACGCAGAAGACGCAGCTAGTGCAGAGATGCCGGCGAAGGCACCGAGAGTGCGGAGCATGTTGGAGTCCTGGCGAGGGTCAGACGCGATGCGGTGAGGTCGAGCGCGACATCACCGTCATCGGCGGTCCACGAGCACAGGACACGAGCGCGAAGGTCGAGACCGGCGGTCCCTCGACAGCTGCGACGAGGTACGTCGCGCGACGATCCACGGGCAGCGGCTCCGTGATCGGCGGTGCGGCCGCCTGCAGCGCGGTTGCGCGGTGCGCGAGACCACCACCGGCATGTGCATGCTCGGGATGGTCGAGCTCGGCCTGCGGGATCGGCCGGTCGGCGTCGTGGTGGTCGTCGTCCTCGTGGTGCTCCTCATCTGCGACGATCTGGTCGCCGTCGTGATGATGGTCACCGGCGTGGTGGAACCCGTGGTGGAGCCCCGGCATCACCTCGATGCCGAGCACCCACAACAGGATCAGGAACCGCGCCCTCATGCGTGGAGGTAGTACGAGGGTGGCGCGAGGTGGGATCACCGGAGAAAACGCCCACCAGAACAAGGAGTTCCATCACGCCTCGCCGGTTCACAGCGCCGCGACGAGCTCGCTCAGCCGGATCCGTTCGCTCGGACCGAGCGATGCTTCGAGGCTTCGCATCAGCGCGGTCTCCATCTGCGCGTGCTCGCCGTAGGCGTTCTCGAACCGTTCGAACACGGCGAGCAGCGTCGCCATCGCAGCCCCGGTCGCCGCGAGGTGGACCATCCGTGACAGCGAGCCGCAGATCATGTCGTGCGCCCCGAGCATCACTCTGACCTGGGGCTCGAGCGCTGGCATGACCTCCGCGACGAACGGGAACAGCGCTTCCTCCTCCCGCGCGAAGTGCGTGAACAGCTCGTCGCGAAGCTCGCCGAGCGGGAGCTCGAGGCCGCTGCTCGAGATCTCCCCTCCCACACGGCGGATGGAGCTCGCCAGCACCAGCACCATGCGATTGAGCGCCGCGTGGTCGTGTGCCAGCTCGGTCATCGCGTCAGGCATCGGTGTCCAGAATACTACGCGAGCTGCGCGAGCAGCGGGATGCTCCACGCGATGCCGAGGCTGACCGACAGTGCGCCGGCACCGAGTGAGATCCAGCGCTTCCCGCGGTGGAGTGCACCAAGCGACGCACCGACAACCGCCGAGGCTGCCGCCATGCCCACGATCGAGCCGATCCCGAACACGGAGAGATATCCGATGCGCTCCCCGGTGGACGGAAGCCGCGCGAAGACGAGCGCGGTCAGGGCGCCAGAGCCGGCGAGACCGTGGACCAGGCCGACGGCGAGCGGACGCCAGGCGAGCGTCCAGCGACCGAGGTGAACGTGCTGATCGGGGCCAGGGTGGACGTGATCGTGTGCTCCGTGCAGGTGTGGCCGCGCGGGCCCGACCAGGCCTTCACGCCAGGCGCGAACGACGGCGCGCACCCCGAGCAGGACGAGCACGCCAGAGACCGCGAGCTCGAACGCGATCGCGGCACGCAGCGGGAGAACCGAGCCGAGCGAGATCAGGATCGCACCGACGACGACGATGGAGATCGTGTGGCCGAGTCCCCACATCGCACCGAGCGCAGCCCCCCGCCGCACGTCGCGGGTCTCGGTGACCAGCGTGGCCATCGCGGTCAGGTGGTCGGGTTCGAACGCGTGGCGCAGCCCGACCACGAGGCCGAGCAGCACACCCGCGATCGAGGAGCTCATGGGCGGACGGTATCACTACCCGTCGAGCACCCGCCGGTGTAGCCTCGTCCCAGTCGAACCGGGTGCAGCGAGCTCCGCTGCAGGCACCGTGCTGGTCGGGCCGCCAGCACATCTCCTCGCGAGAGGGCTGCCACACCCATGTTGTTGATCGTCCTGTTCGTCGTCGGCTATCTGGCGATCGTGTTCGAGAACGCGCTGGGCGTGAACAAGGCGGCGTCCGCCCTGCTCGCCGGCGTGGCGTGCTGGACCGCGTACATCGTCGCGGGCGATCACCACGCGATCGGGGACGCCCTCGTCCATCAGATGGGAGACCTCTCGGGGATCCTGTTCTTCCTGCTCGGCGCGATGACGATCGTCGAGTTGATCGACGCCCACGATGGCTTCGAGCTTCTGACCTCGCGGATCACCACCACGTCGCGCCGGCGGCTTCTGCTCATCGTCGCCATCCTCGCGTTCTTCCTGTCGGCGGTCCTCGACAACCTGACCACGTCGATCGTGATGATGTCGCTCGTGCGCAAGCTCGTGCGCGATGACGAGGACCGCATGATCTACGGCGGCGCGGTGATCATCGCGGCGAATGCGGGCGGCGCCTGGTCGCCGATCGGCGACGTGACCACCACCATGCTGTGGATCGGCGGTCAGATCTCGAGCACGGCGATCATCAAGCAGCTGGTTGTCCCGTCGCTGGTTTCCGTCGCGGTCCCGGTCGCGTGGCTCGGACTCCGCATGAAGGGGAGCGTCGAGCGGCCCGCGACGCAGCCCGTGGATTCTCGGCCGACCACCGCGCTCGAGCGCAAGCTCGTCCTCGGCGTCGGCGTCGGCGTCCTGCTGTTCGTGCCGGTGTTCAAGACGCTCACGCACCTGCCGCCGTTCATGGGCATCTTGCTCGGCCTCGGCCTGCTGTGGACGGTGACCGAGCTGATCCACAAGCGGAAGAACGACGACGCACGCGACGTGTTGTCGGTCGCCGGTGCGCTGCAGCGCGTGGACACGCAGAGCATCATGTTCTTCCTCGGGATCCTGCTCGCGATCGGCGCGCTGCAGAGCGCCGGCCTGCTCGCGTCGCTCGCGCATCACCTGGACCTTGCGATCGGCAACGTCGACGTCATCACCATGTCGATCGGCCTGTCGTCCGCGGTGGTCGACAACGTGCCGCTCGTCGCCGCCGCTCAGGGCATGTACTCGCTGGCCCACTTCCCGATCGACCACCACTTCTGGCTGTTCCTCGCGTTCTGCGCGGGCACCGGCGGCAGCATCCTGATCATCGGCTCCGCCGCCGGCATCGCCGTGATGGGCATGCAGCGGATCACGTTCGGCTGGTACGTGCGCAAGATGTCGGTCCCTGCCCTGCTCGGTTACCTCGCCGGAGCGCTGACCTACCTGGGAATCGCCCAGCTCCGGTAGCTACGACTTCGGGCCGCAGGTCGCGAGGCCGGCAGGCACGGTGACCGTGAACTTCGCCGGGTTCGATAGATCGGGGTTCACGGTCCGCTCGCCCCAGTCGACGAGCAGGTCCGCGGCCTGGTTCGGCGCCTTGAACCGGGTCTTGCCGGGGAGCCGGTGCTCCGCGCCGTCCGGATCGGCGACGTTGCCGAAGTCCGCGTTCTCGATCGACCACACGATCTTGCCCGCGGGATCCTTGAGCTCGCTCGCGATCACGTCGAAGTGCCCGCCGCGCATGTCGAGCTCGATGGTCTGCGTGCCCTTGGGCCCGGTGAGCGCGACCTTCTCGTGACCGTTCTTCGCATCCCAGGCGACGGTGCCCGCGGTCTCCACCACGGGCACGCTACCGACGGCGAAGTAGATGAAGTCCTCGGGCTCGACCTCGACGTGGAGCAGCGCCGCGATCGACTGGCGATCGCACGGGCCCGTGAGCTGGCAGTTGTTCTGCTTGTCGACGTACGCGTAGTTGGCTCCATCGCACGCCATGTCCGCGAGCACGTCGCCACCAGCGGGCGACAGCGCGTTGAACCGCACCTTCTTGCCGATCGTGCCCATCACGAGCACGGTGCCCTTCAGCCGATCCTTCCCGAGCCAGTAGTCCATCGTCGACTCGGCGGTGAACCCGGTACGCGTGGTGTGATCCTTCTCGAGGCGCGCGACGATGTCCTCGGCCTTCGGCTCGGGATAGCCGCGCTTGGCGCCGGTGCCACCGCCCGGGCACGCGGCGAGGAGGGGAACGAGGACCGCGGCGAGTGAAGCGAGGCGCATGTGAGGGTGATAACAGACGCGCGCGGGAGATTCCTTCCCGCGCGTGTCCCGCGTCACCTGTCGCGATCGCGCCACACCCCGGGCTACGTGAGCTGCGCGGTCAGGAAGGCGAGCGTATCGGCCACGCGCTCGACCTGCGACTTCACCATGTCCGCGCCGCCGTGACCCGCGTTGCGCTCGATCCGCAGAAGGATCGGCGCCTCGGCCATCTGGTTCGCCTGCAGGATCGCCGCGAGCTTGCGCGCGTGCAGCGGATCCACGCGGTCGTCGTGATCGGCGGAGTCGAACAGCACCGCGGGATAGCCGCGCGGCCCCGCATCGACAGCCCGGCGATACGGCGAGTACCCGTGCAGCACCCGGAACTGCGCGGCATCCTCGGCCGAGCCGTACTCCGGGATCCACGTCTTGCCCGATCCCGACAGGTGGTAGCGCAGCATGTCGAGCAGCGGCACGGCGCAGATCACGGCGCGGAACAGCTCCGGCCGCTGCGTGGCCGCTGCGCCGACGAGCAGCCCGCCGTTCGAGCCTCCGGAGATCGCGAGGTGGCGCGGCGAGGTCCAGCGCTCCGCGATCAGGAACTCCGCCGCGGCGATGAAGTCATCGAACACGTTCTGCTTGGTCAGCAGCATGCCCGCGCGGTGCCAGTCCTCCCCGTACTCGCCGCCGCCGCGCAGGTTCGGGATCGCGTACACCCCGCCGCGCTGGATCCACACCGCGCGCGACGACGCGAACGCCGGCGTCATGTTCACGTTGAAGCCGCCGTAGCCGTAGAGGATCGTCGGATTCGTGCCGTCGCGGACCACGTCCTTGCCGTGGATCAGGAACATCGAGATCTTCGTGCCGTCCTTGGAGGGGTAGAAGATCTGTGTCGTCACGAGCTGCGTCGTATCGATCGGCAGCGTGACGCGTGTCCACTCGGTGACCTCGCCGGTCGCGATCGACGTCTTGTAGATCACCTGCGGTTCGGTGAACGACGTGTACGCGAAGTAGCCCGTGTCCTCGTCGGGGTTGCCGCTGATGCCGCCGGACGTGCCGAGCGGCGGCAGCGCGATCGCGCGGAGAAACCTCCCCTCGAGATCACGCACCTCGATCTGCGTGGCCGCGTTGCGCAGGTACGTCGCGATCAGGTGCTCGCCGACCACGGACACACTCTCGAGCGTGCCCTCGCTCTCGGGGATGATCTCGCGCCACGCGGTGCGCTCGAGGTTCGCCGGATCGACCTTGAACACCCGGTAGCGCGGGGCGCCGTCGTTCGTCGTGATGTACAGCTGGTCGCGCCACACGTCCGTCGCGAACGTGGCATCGACACCCTTCACGACGGTGCGCCACGGCGAGCCGGGCACCCGCGCGTCCTTGAGGTAGACGTCCGTCGAGCTCCAGCCGTGCGAGATCGTGGCGACCAGCCAGTGGCCATCGAACGACACGCCGCCCGAGAGGAACGTCTGCGGACTGCCGGTGCGCTCGTGGATCACCGGATCGGCCGCGGGCTCGGTGCCGAGCGCGTGGTAGCGCAACTCGGCGAAGCCGGGGCGATCCGCGATCGTGACCGCGCCGCCGATGGGTGGGACCCACGTGTAGTAGAAACCGGTGCCGTCGGGCGTCCACGACGCCCCCGAGTACTTCGTGCCATCGAGCGCATCGGGCAGATCGGTGCCTGCGGCGACGTCGCGGATCTTCGTGGTGGTCTCGTCGGAGTTGTTGAGCTTCACGGAGTACGCGACGTACCTGCCGTCGTGGGTGGGCCACCAGCCGCCGAGGCCCACGCTGCCATCCTCGCTCCACGCGTTCGGATCGAACAGCACCTGCTCCGCGCCATCCTCGCCCTGCTTCCAGTAGACGATCGTCTTCTCCTTGTCCGCGTGCTTGCGCGTATAGAAGTAGCGTCCCTTGCAGTGCGCCGGTGCGCTGACCGCATCGTAGTAGAACAGCTCGCGGAACCGCGCCGCCAGCTCGTCGCGCCCGGGCAGCTTCGCGAGGGCCGCCCGCGTGTGCTCGTCCTGCGCGCTCATCCACGCCTGGACCTCGGGGGCGTGCTCGTCCTCCAGCCAGCGGTACGGATCCGCGACGGCGACGCCGTGGAGCGTCTCGGTGATCGCATCCGTGCGAGTCGAAGGAGGAGTGGCCATGGGGCGAATCCTAGCCGTACCATTGGCTCGTGATCATCCCGATCGGCCACGACCATGGGGTCTCGCGCTATCCGTGGGCCACGATCGCGCTCATGGCGCTGTGCACGGTCGTGCAGATCTACTCGACCGCGGCCGCCCCGAGCCGGCGCGAGATCGGCGAGGCGCTCGCCGAGGTCCAGGGCGCGGAGACTCCGGAGGAGGAGGAGGCGGTCATCGCGCACACGAAGGCGCTGCTCGACCGCGTCCCGATCTGGCGGTTCGGCTACCGCACCGGCGAGGGCCTCGACTACCGCATCCTCACGTCGGCCTTCGTCCACGATGGCTGGCTCCACCTGATCGGGAACATGCTGTTCCTCTGGCTCGTCGGTTCGGCGCTCGAAGATCGCTGGGGCCGGGCGAAGTTCGTCGCGTTCTACCTGGCCGGCGCGGTCGCCGCGACCATCTGCTACGATCTCACGTACACCGGTCCGCCGACGATCCTCGTCGGTGCGTCGGGTGCGGTGTCGGCGGCGATGGGCGCGTTCCTGGTCTACTTCGCGAAGACCCGGATCACCCTCTGGTACTTCCTGATGATGCGCTCGGGGACGTTCCAGATCCCCGCGTACCTCGCGCTCCCGCTGTGGCTCGCCGATCAAGCGCTGATGATGAGCCTCGACGCGGGCTCCGGCGGCGCGACCAACGTGGCCTACGCGGCGCACTTCGGTGGCTTCGGGTTCGGTGTCGCGAGCGCGCTCGTCGCGATCATGGTGTGGCCGCGGTCGGCGCTGCCGGGCGAGGACGAGGAGGACGGCGGCGGCGTGGTCGTAGATCGCGGCGAGGACCGCGCCGCACCTCCGGTGAAGGACGACCGGTACGGGCAGTGCCTCGCGGCGATCAAGAAGGGCGAGGTCGGCACCGTGCGCACCCTCGCCTCGCGCGTGATGATCGATCTCGTGCGCGGGAAGGACCACCCCCGCGCGCTCCAGCTCTACCGCACCCTCGAGGACGCGCGGTTCCCCAGCATGCCGCTCACCGACGGCGCGTTCGTCGCTGCCGCCGATGCCGCGGAGGCCATGCGCGATGACCGCGCGTTCGTCGTGATCCTCGACGCCATGCGCGCCGAACATCCGGGCAGCGTTCAGATTCCGAAAGCGCTGTGGCGGCTCGCCGTGCACCACGGCCGCGCCGGTCGCGATGCCGAGGAGACCGAGCTGCTCACGCTGCTCGCCGAGCGCTACGGTCGCCACGAGCACGGCGCCAAGGCCGCGAAGGAGCTCGCGAAGCGCCGCGCCTGAGCACCAGGCCACCCACGGCGAACAGCACGAGGAGCGCGTTTCCAGGTGATGTCACCGCGCACCCTCCGTCCTCGCCGGGCCCAGCGCACGGCAGGTAGCACTGGCAGCTCGGCCCGACCGCCAGGCACATCCCGCTCTCGCACTCGCCGCCGGCTCCGCACGCGTCGCCGAGCTGTCCCGGCGGGAGCCCGCGAAGACCACACGCCATGCCCCCGGAGGGGTTCGGCACGCAGCCCATGCCGAGCGGACAGTCGGCGTCGTCGGCACACGCCGCCGCGCAGAAGTCGGCGCTCGGCTCGAACGGCGGCCGCGGACGCGGTGACGGCGCGAGGTTCGGCGCGATGAAGCTCGCCGCGTACGCATCGACGCGCATGTTCGTCCCCGATAGCTCGCACCGGGCATCTCCGAACGCCGTGATGCCGGCGAGCTCCTCGATCGCGTCGCGGGTGACGAACACCGGGCCGCCGCTATCGCCCTCGCAGCTCATCGCGGGCGCCGCGCCGATGACGAAGTCCATCGCGTGGACGGCCGTGATCGCGGCAGTGCCCGCGCGCTTGACGCCGAGGCCGCCGAGCTCGTCGGCCCCGAACCCGGCGATCCGCACCTGCGTGCCGACCTCCGCCGCACCGAGAGCGGTCGTGCGAAGTAGCGCGGGCGCGACCGTCGGCGGCGCGGGCTCGGCGAGCACGACCGTGCCGACGTCGTTGGCGGGTGCCGCGTAGTCAGGATGCACGATCACGTGGTCGACCGCGACGAGCACACCCTGGCCGCTCGCCACGTCGGAGCCGAACAACACGAGCATGTCGGCGGTCGGCAGCGCGGTCAGGCAATGCGCCGCCGTCAACACGACCCGCGGCGCGATCAGCGTGCCCGTGCACAGCACCCGCAGCGGCGCGCCACAGGCGATCGGCGCCGCGACGAGCGCGACGGTCGCGGGATCCGCCGGATCGACCGCGCCCATCGTGACCGCGTCGGTGTGGAGCGCGGTCGGTGTCTCCATCGTGCAGCTCGCCAGCAGCGCGAGCGCACAGCCAGCTCGAAGGATCAGATGCCGCTTTTGCAGTTCGAGGAGGCCGCGTAGTCGTCGATCGCGTAGCTCCAGGCCTGCAGGCCGTAGTCGTGGAGCGCGCAGTCCTGCGAGTACACGCCGGTACCCCAGCGGAACCAGTACGTGTTGTCCCAACCGCAACCGACGCCGCAGCGTCCTTCGCAGTTGCCGCCCTGGCCGGTCCACGCGTACCACCACTGCCCAGTGTAGCTCTGATACAGGTAGCTGGGCTGGCGGCCGCAGGGGAGCCAGCGCACGTCGCGCGCACTCTCGTACGCGTGGCTGGTCAGCTTCGTCTCGGTCGGCGCGATCGCGAGGTGGCTCGCCATGCGATCGAGCATGAACTCGGCCGGCGCGAGCTCGTCCTCGGACTGGACCTCCTGGATGAATTGCTTGCCGAGCGCATCGACGAACGCCAGCGTCAGCTCGTGATCGCGCGCGGACAGCTCACCGGTTCCCGTCATCGAGCCGGTCCCCGCGGTCTGGTCGTTCACGTAGGTGATCGCCGCGCCGGCGAAGTCGAAGCGCGTGGTCACCACACCCTGCGCGATGCTCGAGAACGCGATGACGTCGTCGCCCGTGCGGAACGTTCCTTCGATCACGCCGGCAGTCCGCGCGGAGATGGTCAAGCCGTCCGGAGCGTCCACCGGGGGCTGGGGATCCTGCGTCGCGCAACCGATCAGGCCAGCCAGCGAGACGGCCAGGAACGTGAGTGAGCTGCGCATCGTTTCCCCCATGGTTTTGTGTAAGGGGGCTGAACATCACGAACCGTACCACCGGTTAACTAGCCGACATCACTGGCGACATGGTCGGGGCTTGCTCAACTCTTGTGCATCACGCTGCGCGGGTTGCCCAACAACTGAGCAACCGCCTCATGTGGCCAAAATGTCGCCCATCACGCGCGTGGTGATCCGATCGCAGCGCGCGCCATCGAACCGATACACGTCGTGCGTGAGGTCGGTGAGCACGGTCGCGATGGCGGCGCGCGCCCGGTGCAGTCGCACGCGCACGGCCTCGGGTGACAGGCCGAGCAGATCGGCGGTCTCCGCGGTATCGAGCTCGAGCACGTCGCGCAGCACCATCACCTCGCGGTTGCCCTGGGGGATCTGCGCGAGGCACTTCTCGAGGAGCGCGCCGAGCTGCGCCCGATCGATCTCGGTAACCGGGGTGACGTCGCTCGGCGCATCGGTGACCTCCATGATCATGGGCCGCTTGCGATTGACGGCGATCGCCTCGTGCACCGCGATGCGGGTCACCCAGGTCGCGAACGAGGCCTCGCCGCGGAACTGCGAGAGGCTCTTGTAGACGTTGAGCCACGCTTGCTGAAGCACGTCCTCGGCGTCGATATCGGAGCGCGTGACGGCGCGGGCTGCACGGTACATGCGCTGGTTGTGGCGGCGTACCAGGGGCTCGAACGCACCGCGATCGCCCGCGATCACGCTCTCGACGAGCTCGAAGTCGGTCGCGTCCGCGCGTGCTGGAGTACCCATATCCAACGGAGTCGCACGCCCGGCCGGGCGTTACATGCTTCCGTACGACGGCAGCTCGATCGTCCACCGCCCGTCGGCCTTGATCAGCTCGATCCGCGAGCGCCCCGCCGGTGACACGACCTCGACGATCGCTCGATCGCCACGCTCCTCGATCACCGTGATGTCGGTCGGCGCCGGTACGCCATCGCTCGAGCCGATGCTGACGAGGTCCTTGGCCGTGTAGCGTGTCGCCGCGCCGACCAGGTCCGTCGCGCGCTTCGCTTCGGCCTCGAGCCGCGTCCGCGTCGCCGGTGAGAGCAGCAGGAACACGGTCTCGCGGTCGCCGGTCTTCGCCGCCTGCATCATCTCGCGCACGGCGACCTCGGGTCCCGGCTGGGTGACGCGACACGAGCGCCCCGCGACCGCGGCGGCGAGCGCCATCGCCGCGAGGGCGCTCGCGACCGCGGCGACCGTCGAGCGCCGGCTGGTGAGCGCGAGACCCATTACGAAGCGACCTCGGCCGGGGTGCCGACCTTCCTCGGACGCCACAGCCCGAGCTTCTTGTGCACCTCGCCGAGGGTGCGCTGCGCGAACGTGCGGGCCTTCGCCGCGCCCATCGCGAGCACCTCTTCGATGCGCCCCGGGTTCGCGACGAGCTCCGCGCGGCGCTCCACGTACGCGGCGAAGTGCGCGCTCATGTTGTCGGCGAGCTTGCCCTTGCAGTCGACGCAGCCGATGCCGGCGGTGGTGCAGCCCTCGCGCGCCCACGCGTTGTCCTCGTCGGACGAGAACTGCTTGTGCATCGTGCCGATCGTGGGGCATTGGTCAGGGCTGCCAGCGTCCTCACGTGTCACGCGCTTCTCGTCGGTGACCGCGCGCGCGAGCAACTTGCGAAGCTGCTTGTCGTTGCCGAACACACCCAGTGGGACGTGGTTGCCGAGCGACTTACTCATCTTCTGCTTGCCGTCGATCCCGACGAGCTTCGGCAGGTTCGTCAGCAGCGCCTCGCACTCGGGGAACACCTTCCCGAACCGGTGATTGAACGCGCGCGCGATATCGCGAGCGAGCTCGATGTGCTGGAGCTGGTCCTGTCCCACCGGCACGGCTTCGGCCTTGTAGAGAAGGATGTCTGCGGCTTGCAACACCGGATATGTGAACAACCCGACGTTGATGTTCTCGGGCTGGGACTCGCTCTTGTCCTTGAACTGCGTCATCCGCTCGAGCGCACCCATGCCGATCACGTTCGCGAACACCCATGCAAGCTCGGTGTGCTCCGGCACGGATGACTGGAGAAACAGTAGCGATCGTTCGGGATCGACGCCGAGCGCGAGGAGGTCGATCACCATGTCGGTGACGCGCCTGCTCATGTCCTTCGCGTCGTAGGTCTGCGTGATGGCGTGATAGTCGACCACGCAGAAGATGCAGCGGTACTGGTCTTGCAGCCTCACCCAGTTACGGATGGCCCCGAGGTAGTTGCCCAGATGGAGCTCCCCCGACGGCTGGATCCCCGAGAACACCGTTTTCATCGGACTTCTGTGTACTTGTGGCACTACTAACCGTCAACTACACTGTGAATGCTCGGGCGGCTTCACAGGTCGAATGTCTGAAGCCTTAGGAGGCATGTATGTACACGCGAACCCTTGCTCAATGGATCGGCGCCCTTGGACTCGCTCTCGCGACCCAGGCCTGTGTCGTCCGTGAAACCACGCCTGTGAACACAGGTTACGGGTACGGCTACGGCAATGGGGGCGCGAGCGGGTCGGTCTCCGTCGGTGAGCCGCAGCCGTACACCGTCTCGAGCATGCCTCCCGAGCCGCTCTACGAGCAGATGAGCGTGTCGCCAGGATACGGCACCGTGTGGATCGACGGCTACTGGCACTGGAACCAGTACGAGTGGGTGTGGGTCGGCGGCCGCTGGGAGCGCCAGCAGGAGGGCTACCTCTACGTGCAGCCGTACTACGACTACTCGGGAAGCTCGTACGTCTACAAGCCGGGCTACTGGTCGCGACCCGATCGCGTGCCCTCTGGCTGGAACGTTCGCGATCACCGCGATGGTCGTCCGTCGGTTGTCGTTCCGCCCAACGGTGGACATCGTCCGCCCAACGGCGGCGGACCCGCCGGTGGCTGGCGTCCCCCCGCGGGCGGTGGTGGCACCGTCGGTGGTGGGGGCTGGGGCGGTGGCGGTCGCGATCCGAACAACGGCAACGGCGCGTGGAATCCGCCGCCGTCGCAACCGGGCAATCCCGGCGGGAACCCCAATCCGGGCGGCAACCCGCCACCAGGTGGCTGGACTCCGCCCCCGCAGGCGCAGCCGGATGGTCCGCGCTATCAGCCGCCGCGCCCGCCGGGCAACGCTCAGCCCGCGCAGCCCGATGGCCCGCGCTACCAGCCGCCGCGCCCGCCGGGCAACGAACAGCCCGCGCAGCCCGATGGCCCGCGCTACCAGCCGCCGCGCCCGCCGGGCAATGCCCAGCCCGCGCAGCCTGATGGTCCGCGCTACCAGCCGCCGCGCCCGCCGGGGAACGCCCAGCCCGCGCAGCCCGATGGCCCGCGCTACCAGCCGCCGCGCCCGCCGGGCAATGCCCAGCCCGCGCAGCCCACGGGACCGCGGTACACGCCTCCTGCGCCGGGCAACACGCAACCCGCGCAG
This sequence comes from Myxococcales bacterium, assembly GCA_043759315.1. GTDB lineage: Bacteria > Myxococcota_A > Polyangia > Haliangiales > Haliangiaceae > JABFXX01. The sequence goes on along the minus strand of JAYVLW010000635.1, from coordinate 748 downwards.
CCCTCGGGTCCGCCGAAGCGCGATACGCGTCCACCGCCGGAGACCATCACCCCGCAGGACGACACGCGCGCTCGCCCGGCACCAGCAGCTCCTGCGCAGCCGGCGACGCCCGTGCAGCCTGCTGGCCCGTCGAATCGTCGACGCCGTTGATCGTCGGTCGGCGTTATTCGACGCGGAGCGCGCGCTCGAACTCTTCCGGGTTCGAGCTCGCGTAGATCGCGGTCTCCATCGAGATCAGCCCGCTGTTGACCAGATCGATGAGGTGCTGGTCGAACAGCTGCATCGAGTAGAGGTCGCGGCCCTTGCGGATCAGCTCCGGAATATCGGAGAGCCGTCCCGCGCGTACGCACTCGCGGATGGTGCGCGTGACCCGGAGGATCTCGACGGCGGGAAGCCGGCGGCGGCCATCCTTGCTGGCGAGCAACCGCAGCGAGACGATCGCCTGGAGGCAGTCGCCGAGGCGATCGCGGACCACGTCCTGGGCATCCGTCTCGAACAGGCCGACGAGACGCTGGATGGTGCCGACGGCGTCGGGCGTGTGCAGCGCGCTGAGCACGAGGTGGCCCGTCTCCGCGGCCTTGAGGCAGATCGAGGCGGTCTCGCGGTCGCGGATCTCGCCGACCATGATCACGTCGGGGTCCTGGCGCATCGCGGCGGTCATCGCGTCGCGGAAGCTCTCCGTGTCAGCGCCGACCTCGCGCTGGATGATCATGCACTTCTGCGGCTCGTGGATGAACTCGATCGGATC
>JAYVLW010000634.1:0-8186 GCA_043759315.1 Myxococcales bacterium | reverse complement strand
CGGCGCCAAGGCGATGGCGAAGTGGTGGTCGAGCTGCGCGATGGCGACACGCGCCGGGGTGACCTCGAGCGGCGCGACGAGCTCGCGGCCGCGCGCACGGCGCTGCTCGGGCGCTGGGATGCGCCAGATGTCACCCCGGAGGAACGGCGTGCCCTCGCGGAGTCGCTCGGCAAGATCGGAGGGCAGGAGGCCCTGACCCGCCTCACCGCGCTCGATCCCGGCGACGACAAGGAGCTCGCGCGGCGGCGCGACCGCGCACTTCTCATGGCCGATCGCACGGCGAAGCGCGGCCAGGACTCCCAGATCGCGCACGACGTGGCGCCGCCCCGTCCGCTCCTCGTGCGCCTCGGCTGCCGCCCCGCGCTCGGCGAGCTGCTGTTCACCGAGCTGGTCTCTCTCGATCTGGGCCCCGGCGTCGTGCGCAAGGTGCACCAGCCCGAGTGGGTCGAGGTCACGCTCGCCGGACCGTGGTCCACGTTGTACCGCTCGCGGCTGTGGGCGACCGCCGAGATCGTGACGCCGCTCGTCGGCCTGCCCGATCGGTCGGCCGACCATCCGGGGCGCGCCGAGGAGGTGACGACGTCGATCGTGCGAACGCTGACCAGCCCCGACGTCCTCGCCCTGCTCCGCGGCTGGACGCGCGGCGCGATCCGCTGGCGACTCGGGATGGCGCACGGTCATCAGCGCGCAGTGCTCTGGCGCGTGGCGAAGGAGGTCACGGCGATCGCACCCGATCTCGTCAACGATCCAACGCAGACAACGTGGGACGTCCTCGCGGATCCGGCGACGCGTACGCTGTCGCTGATCCCGCGCCGCATCGAGGATCCCCGCTTCGCGTATCGGGTCGCCGAGGTGCCCGCCTCGTCGACGGGCAGCGTGGCCGCGGCCCTGGTGTGGGCAGCGGATGCGCACGGCAACGACCGTGTGTGGGATCCGTTCTGCGGCTCCGGGGTCGAGCTCGTGGAGCGGGCGCGACGCGGCGCGGTCCGCTCGCTGCTCGGTACGGACATCGATCCCGAGGCGCTGGTCGCCGCGCGCGCGAACCTCGCGGCCGCCGCCGTGACCGCGGAGCTCGTGCAGGCGGATGCGCGCACGCATCCAGCTGGCCCCGTGGATCTCCTCATCACGAACCCGCCCCTTGGTAGCCGCGTGCACGTCGACGCCGCGGCGCTGCTCGTCGCCGCGCTCCCGAACTTCGTGCGCGCCCTCGCGCCGAAGGGCCGGCTCGTGTGGATCACCCCGGCCCATCGCAAGACCACGCCGGTCGCCGAGACGCTCGGCCTCGAGCTCGCGCGTTCGCTGCCGGTCGACCTCGGCGGGGTGCGCGGCCGGCTCGAACGCTGGAACAAGCGGTAGGTTACCTCCGTGCCGCTGACCTCCCTGCTCGCCCGCACGTACCTCCGGTACGTGATCCCGGTGACGGTGCTGTCGGCGATCGCGTTCGCGCCGCTCCTCTACCTCGCCGCGCGGGTGCCGGTGCCCGGCGATGTCGGTCAGGTCAACGGGGTGGTCCGCACCGCGTGGCTGCTCGCCGGGCTCTCGCTCGTCCCGCTGTTGATCCTCGTCGGCGCCGTGGCACCGGCCGTGCGCTCGCTCGCGAGCGGTACGCCGGCCTCGCAGCTCGCCGTGTTGCGCGATGGCGCGGTGTCGCTCGTCGGCGCCGTGCTCCCGGTCGGCATCGCCGTGCTCGCGATGCTGATCGGCTCACTCGCGCTCGTGCTCCCCGGGCTCGTGCTGTTCGTGCTGCTCGCGCTGACCGGCGCCACCGGTGCACCCGAGCGGGATCTCGGAGCACGGATCGCCGCGAGCGTCAGCGCCGCCCGCGCGAACCTCGCGGCCGTCACGCTCGTCCTGCTCGCCACCATCGCGATCACGATGGGCGCGTTGTACTTCTTGCAGCGCGGCCTGCCGATGCCGCTACCGAAAGCGCCGAAGCCCGAGCTCCTCGCGACCTTCCGTCTGTTCGCGCGCTACGCGATCGCAGGTATCGCGCTCGCCGCACCACTGCCCGCGATCGCACTCGCGGCCCTCGCCACTAGAGCAACCCCCAGCGCTCGCACGTAGCACGCGCCGCGGCGGCATCTGGCGCCACGCCGACGCGCGGATCGCCGACCGGCACAGCGCGTCGCCCGTACCAGATCGCGCGCCAGCCCGCCGCGAGCGCTCCCGCGATATCCGCGGACCACGAATCGCCGATGTGCACCGGCGCCGCGGTCACGTCCATCCCGACGATCGCGTGCTCGAAGATCCTGCGATCTGGCTTCTCGATCCCGAACCGGCCCGAATCGACGATCACGGTGAACAGATCCGCGAGCCCGATCTCCACGAGGAGCTCGGCCAGCCGGCCCTCCGAGTTGGAGACCACCACCAGGATCGCACCCCGCGCGCGCAGATCCCGCGCGAGCTGGACCATCGGCGCGATGGGTCTCCTGAACAGATTCACCTCTGGTTGTTGCTCCCACAACCACTCCACGAGCGGCCCGACCTCCGCGACACCGACACCAGCCCCCGCCAAGAGCGTTGCCATGAGCTGCCGCCACGGATGGCCGATCCCGCGCTCCACCAGCGCGTCGAACTTCGCCCACGCCGCCGGTGACGCGGCGGTCAGCGCTCGTGGTGAGACCTCCACCCCTCGCTCGCCGAGTCGTCGGCCGAGGAAGTCAAGATCCAGCTCGACCAGGGTCTGGCCGACGTCAAAGCTGATGATCGTCGTCGGGATGGCCCGTTGTACCCCAAGGGCACCCCGAGCGGCGTTCGGGCGGTATACTGGGGCATGGTCGACGGGGCGTCCCCACCTCATCACCCCGTGCCCGGAGTGGTGGTCGTGTGGAGCGGTGCGGTGCCCGTCATCATGGCGTTCCGCATTCCGGACAGCGGTCTGATCATCGGTCGCGAGCTGCTCGAGACCACGACCGACGATCGGATCAGCCGGCAGCACGCGCGGGTGACCTACAAGGACAGGCGATTCGTCGTCACCGACCTTGGAAGTCGTAACGGCACATACGCGGGTGGCCACGCGCTGATCGATCGCGAAGTCTCGGTGACCGCTCCATCGGTGGTGCGCACGGGTCGCACCGTCTCGGTCCTCATGGAGGACGTGACGCGGTTCGAGGGCTCGATGGTCTCGACGCAGCACGACGCGATCGTGGGCGCGAGCACCGCGCAGCTGTGGCGCGAGGTCGAGGACGCCGCACATCAGGGCATCAACGTCCTCATCCTCGGCGAGCCCGGCAGCGGCAAGGGCCGCATGGCGCGCGGCTACGCGAAGGTCCGCAACCGCCCGGAGGCCGTCTTCAACCCGACGATCCAGGCCGTGCCGCTCGAGCGCGTGCTCGGCCCGCAGATCGAGACCCTGATCCTCGAGCAGGTCGGCAAGCTGGGCCCAGCAAACACCGCCGCGCTCGTGAAGACGCTCGATGCGCGCGCGAATCTGCGCGTGGTCACCACGGCCGTGATGGCGCTCGAGCACCTCGGCATGCCGGCCGAGCTCGCGCAGCGGTTGATGTCGAGGAAGCTGCACCTGCCGCCGCTCCGCGACCGGCCCGACGAGATGTCGTTCCTCGTCCACGACGCCGTACGCGGTGCCGAGCCCGCGCTGCAGATTCACTCGACCCTGATCGAGGCGTGCCTGCTGCGCCCCTGGCCCGGCAACTCGCGCGAGCTGGTCGCCGAGGTCTCGCGCACCGCGCACACCGTCGCAGCGCAAGGCAAGAACAACATCCGGGGCGAGGACCTCGACAACGACGCCGGCCACTTGATGGTGGGGGCGCCGACGCTGAATGCCGCCGTGCAGCCCACGGCCGTCGGCAAGGGCCGCAAGAAGCGCACGTCGACGCGACCGAGCGGCCGCTCGGACTAGCGCACCACGGCTAGGAGCGACGGCGTCGACGCGCGACGAGCGCACCCACCAGCAGCAGACCACCGGCGCCACTCGCACCGCCGGCGTTGCAGCCGCCGCTGTTGCCCGGATCCTCGTCGTCGCCGGAGCCCGACCCCGGCTCCTCGGGGACCACGCGGGTGATGCGCACGGCATCGAACACGAGCTGGACGTTCTTCGACAGCAGCTCGCCGGTGTTGTCGGCGAGGTGGATGTACTGGTCCCCACCGGCGGCGAGCTCGACCTCGCCGAGCGCCTGCCAGCCATCCGCGGCGGACTGGTCGATGATGAAGTCGTGGTCGGCGCCGGCGGCGTGGACCGTGTAGCGCGCCTGCTTCGACTGCGCGAATGCGGCGGCGGTGTAGACCTCGATCTTGTAGGTGCCGGCCGCGGCGAGGTCGAGGTTCCACTGGCCGTAGTTGCCCTCGACGGCGTCCTCGGTCGTGTGCGTCCACACCAGATCTCCGCTCTCGCCGGCGGTCGCGACGTGGCGCATCGAGCCCGGGGGGCCGCCACCGACGAAGCACGCGTCGCCATCGTCGATCGAGCCGCCCTCGGCGGGGAGCTGCCCGCATGGCGCGACCGGAGCGCCGCCCATCAGCAGCGCCTCGAGCTCGGCCCGGGTGCCATTGAACCGGTTCATGTCGACATTGCCAGCGATGCCGTTGACCGAGCCCGACGACGTGTACTGCCAGAACGCCCAGTCCTGCCACGGCGGCGCGATGTTCGGGCAGGCGACCGTCGAGTACTGGGCATGCCACAGCGGCGACGCCGTCTGATCGGGTGCGCCGACCTGATCACGCCAGAAGTAGAAACCCGTGTAGACGATCGGGCGCTTGCCGATCGCGGCCGTGACGTGATCGATCCAGATCTTCACCTTCGCGGCGACCTGCGCCGGAGTCAGCCCACCATCGGCCTCGACATCGATGACCGGCGGCAGATCGTCGGGCATCGGGGTGCCGATCTTCGCGAGGAGCAGATCGGCCTGTGCGATCGGATCCTGTGCCGGGCGGAAGAACTGATACGCGCCGTGGAGGATGCCTTTGGCGCGGGTCTGCGCCCAGTTCGTGTCGAACTTGGTGTCGATGGTGCCGAGGCCGTCGGAGACGCGGATGAACGCGTACTCGACGCCGTCGGCCTTGACCTTGGTCCAGTCGATCGTCGCCTGGTAATACGAGACGTCGATGCCCTTGACCGTGGGACCGCTGCCGCAGACGGTCGCCGCCTGTTCGGCGGCAGAGACGGTTTCGGTGGTCTGCTCCCCCGAGCACCCCACCAGGAACATCGCCACGAGAAGTGCGCGGTTCAAGGTACTCACTCCTTCAGCAAGGCCGAGGCCAGCGCCGACCCGCCGTGGCGAAGGAATGGAGCGCCGTCACTGCAACTGATCGTGCTCAGTGCTCGTGGCGATGTGCGACCTGCGCTTCGTTCCCTACATCACCATGAGCCAGCCCACATTGATGAACTTCGATGGTCAGATGCGCGACCGGAAGTGCATCGAGGACCTGTTGCCGATAGAAATCCACGTCGCGCGGGGTCTTCGTCACCACGGAGACGATGCAGCTCCGTCGGCCCGGTCCGAGCTCCCACACATGTAGGTCGGCTACCCTCACGTCGTCGATCGCCTCGAGCTGGCGGCGTACGACCTGCTCGTGCTTCGGCGACGACACGACGTCGAGCAGCTGCCGGCTCGCCTGGCGGGCGAGGGAGATGGCCCACCACGCGATCACGACACCGCCGATCAGCCCGGTGAGCGGATCGAGGAACCACAGGTTGGCCCACTTACCGAGCGACAGAGCGACGATCGCCATCACCGACGTCAGCGCGTCGGCGAGGATGTGGATGTACGCCGCGCGCATGTTGAAGTCGAGTGTGCCGGCCTCGGGCTTGCTCGCAGCGTCGCCGTCAGCGTGGTGCGCGTGATCGTGATCGTGGTGGCCGTGGCTGTGGCCGTGAGCGTGAGCGTGATGGCCATGGCCGTAGTGTTGGTTCCGGCTGAGCAGCAAGGCCGAGACCGCGTTCACGACAAGGCCGATCACCGCGACGAGCAGCGCCTCGGTGTAGATCACCTGCTCGGGGTGGATCAGGTGGTCGATGCTCTCCACCCCCATCCACATCGCGACACACGCGAGCAGCACCGCACTCGTGAAGCCCGCGAGGGCGTAGACCTTCCCGGTGCCGAAACTGAACGCGTCGTTGCCGGCGCGCGTACGCGCGTACCAGTACGCGACCACCGTCAGGCCGAGCGCCCCGACGTGCGTACCCATGTGCCAGCCGTCCGCGGTCAGGGCCATGGAGTCGGTCAGGTTGCCGACGATCAGCTCGCCGACCATCATCACCACCGCGAGGCCGATCACCCAGCGCGTGCGACGCTCGCCGCCTCGGTTGTGCTCGTCGTCGTCGGCGTCCTCGTGATGGACGTGGGCTGACAGGTCGTGAGCACTCATGCGGACACCGGGTTCTAGCCTATGATCGCCGCGTGCCCAAGCATCCGGTCACGATGGCGATCCGAGCCCTGCGCGCGGCGAACGTAGCTTTCGAGCCACACCTCTACCCCTGGGAGCCCAAGGGAGGCACCGCTGCCTCGGCCGAGGCGCTCGGCGTCGACGAGCACCAGGTGATCAAGACCCTGATCTTCGAGGACGATCGCCGGCAGCCGCTGTGCATCCTGATGCACGGCGACCGCGAGGTCTCGACCAAGAACCTCGCCCGCGCGATCGGGGTCAAGACCGTCGGACCCTGCGCCCCCGACATCGCGGACCGGCACTCGGGCTATCAGGTCGGCGGCACCTCCCCGTTCGGCCTCAAGCGAGGGATGCCGATCTACATGCAGCAGTCGATCACCGAGCTGCCCCGGATCTACATCAACGGCGGCGCGCGCGGCTTCCTCGTCTCGATCGATCCGAAGGACGCTGTCCGCGTGCTGACGCCGACGCTCGTCGATGCGGCAACGACCTGACAGCCGATCCCGACATCCCAGCCTACTTGAGCGAGTCGGGGCTGCGCTCTGGGCGCTGCGCGGGGTTGCGCTGGGTGATGCGGTCCTCGTCCTCGACGTCGACGTCCTGGTTGTCGTCGTCGAGGTCGTCGCCAAGTCCGCCCTTGGCCGCGTCCTGACTCTGGCGCTGGCCACGGCCGCTCTGCTGCTGGCGATCCATGCCCTCCTGCTCGCCGGGCTTGCCGGGATCCTTGGTGTCCTGGTCGCGGCTGACCTGTTCGGTTCCGCCTTGTGGCTGCTTCCGCGACGGCTCGGGCATTCCATCGCGCTGGTCGGGCTTGCTCGGGTTCGGGTTCTTGCGATTGTCGTTGGCCATTGCTGCGTTCTCCCTGGTTGGTTTCCGTGAGCCAGGGGAATTGCAACGAGCACGCCACGAGTCGTCCGAGATCGCGGGTCTCATTCTCCGCACATCCAGCGACCGTGGTGGGCGTCCGTCGACGGCGCGACGCAGGCGCACGCGCTCGATGATTCGCCTAGGAACCCGGCTTACTTCGGCTCCATCGTGTGGCACTCGAGGCAACCGAAGCCCTTCGGGTTCGCTTCCGAGTACTCGGTTTGCTTGAGGAGCTTCGCCATCGTCGGCTTGATCTCCTTGCCCATCCACTCGACGTCTTCCTTCTTGAACTTCGGCATGCTCGGGCCGAACAGCTTCGGGAGCGCCTCGTTCGGCATGTCGAACTTGCCCTGCTCGGCGCCCGCGCCATGGCAGGTCTTGCACCCGAATTCGGCGAACTTCTTGGCGTCGTGGCCCTTGAACAGCGGCTCCATCGTGGGAACGACGACCTCCTTCATGAACTGGATCCGTTGCTCGTGATCGAGGCTATCGAACGGGACGTCGGGCAGCGGCTTGGTGGCAGCGACCCCCGTGTCGGAGCCCGAACCGCCACCGGTCGGTGTTGTCGTCGACGAGGACTTGCCACCGCAGGAGACCGCGAGAAACGTCGCGAGGAGAACGAAGGTCTTCATGCGGCGGATAGTGGCCGAGCGCACTTCGAACGACAAGGCAGTCCGCGCAACGGAGTGTTGCGGCGGCGGGTCAGTGCACGCCGAGGTACGCCTTGCGGATCTTGTCGTCGCGGGCGAGCTCCTTCGCCGGCCCCGAGGTGACGAGGGAGCCGACCTCCAGCACGTGCGCCGTGTGCGCCACGTTGAGGGCCTGGAACGCATTCTGTTCGACCAGCAAGATGGTCACGCCCTCCGCGGCGATCTGCCTCACGATCTTGAAGATCAGCTGCACGATCTGCGGCGCCAGGCCGAGCGACGGCTCGTCGAGCAGCAACAGCTTCGGCTTCTGCATCAGCGCGCGGGCGA
>JAYVLW010000633.1:0-3929 GCA_043759315.1 Myxococcales bacterium | reverse complement strand
GCTGCCGCGCTTCCTCGGGCTGGTCGACCTCGCGATTGCAACCGTGGTGATCGGCATCGTCGTGCTGCCCGCACGTCAGATGTATGCGCAGGCCGCCCTCAAGGGTGACGAGGCGCAGCAGTTCGGGCTCGCGCTCGCGGAAGCTCGCACCATCGCCCATCCCGATGATGGGGCCGCGGTCGGGGAGCTCGCGCGCCGGCTCGGCGAGTCGGCGTTCAAGGACTGGGCGGTCGAGGCCTCGGTGCACGGCGCGGAGCGGGCGAAGTCGTCGACCAGCGGGTGGCGCGCCCTGCTGGCTGCCTCCGTCGCGTACGTCGACAAGATCGACGTGATCCCCGCGCTCGACTACGCAAACCGCGCACTCACCGCGTGTCACATGTCGGCGGATGCCTGCCCCTCCTGGGAGGAGATCCGCATGAAGCTGTATCAGCAGCACCTCGACGCTGGCGTCAAGTCCGGGATCGACCCACGCCGCAACCCCAAGGGCTTCCGCGCCGCCGGGGAGGCCGGTCTCCGCACGATCCGGATCAAGCAGAACGAGCAGGAAAGCTCGTCGGTGGGCAATGGTTCCGGCGCCGGCTCGGCGGCCCCCGCGCCCACACCTTGAGCAGTGCGCGCTGACCGGGCTCCGGGTAGACTTGGTCAATGCGCAGCCTGCCTCTGCTGCTGATCGTTCTCGCGGCCTCGTGCGGTCCGTCGGCGAAGCCGAACTCGCCGCGCATGCGGATGACGGCGAAGGACATCGTTCTCCAGTCCACCGATGCGATCGTCCGCATCGAGGCAGGCGACGAGAAGACTGGTGAGAAGGTCGGCACCGGCTTCATTCTCGAGAAGGGCGGCCTGATCGCGACGAACCTCCACGTGGTGGCCGGGTCCGCGACGATCAAGGTCAAGCTGCACGACGGCACGCCGTACCAGGTCTACGACATCGCCGGCGTCGATCCGGGGCGCGACCTGGCGCTGCTGCGGATCAAGCCGACCAAGTCCCTGCAGACGGTTCGGCTCGGTGACTCGGAGCAGATGAGCGCGGGCGATCAGATCGTCGCGATCGGCAACCCGCTCGGCGTGTTCGACTACTCCGTCTCGGCGGGCCTGATCAGCCAGGTCCGGCCGGTCTGCGACAAGGAAGATCGGTGCCCTCCGGGCGGCTTGAAGCTCCTCCAGATCTCCGCACCGATCTCGCAGGGATCGTCGGGCGGGCCGCTGTTCAACCAGTTCGGAGAGGTCGTGGGCGTCACCACGTTGATCGTCGCACAAGGTCAGTCGATCAACTTCGCGGTGCCCGGCAACTATCTCAAGCCGCTCGTCGCGCAGCCGATCGCGATCACGATGGCGAAGTTCGCCGAGGAGACGCGCCCGCCCGACGAGGACTCGGGGCACTCCACGGGCGCAGCACCGGTGCGCGCGGTGCCGAACCATCCGGTCGCGCTCCTCGCCGGCTGCAGCGACAAGCAGGTCGGCGACGTGATCAACGCGATCAGCGACGCGATCGACATCGGCGCGCCGCTCTACAACCGCGGCGACATCGAAGCGTGCTTCCGGATCTACGAGGGCACGTCGAGCAAGCTCGAGCGCGATCCGCCCTGCGTCGGTGTGGGCAAGGCGTTCGGCGATGGCCTCCTGCGCGCGAGCACCCTCGCGACCTACAAGGAGAAGGCGTGGGCGCTGCGCGATACGTTCGACGGGCTCGTCAAGGTCGCGCAGCTGCGCGGCGTGCGGCCGAGCTCCAGCAAGCCGTAGTCACTCACGCCGCCAGCAGGAGTGCTCATTCGTGGACACGAGCGCGGTAGGCTCGACCCGTGAGGATCTTGCTGGTGCGGCACGGTGAATCGGCGGGAAACGTGGATCCCACGATCCATACGACGACCGCCGACCACGCGGTCCCGCTGTCGGAGCGCGGCGCCGATCAGGCGCGCGAGGCTGGCCGGCGGATCGCGGCCTACTATCAGCGCGAGCTCGGCGATTCGCGGCCGCACGTCCGGTTGTGGGTGAGCCCGTACATCCGTACCCGACAGACGGCGGATGCCCTCGCCGAGACGGCGGGCCCGTGGATCACGGATCGCGTCGAGCACATCCTGTTGTGCGAGCAGCAGTTCGGGCTGTTCGATGGCGTGGCCGAGGCGGATCTACCGCGGCGGTTTCCGAACGAGCACGGCTACTACGCGATGCAGTGTCGGTTCGGCGGGAAGTTCTGGGCGCGAATGCCGCAGGGCGAGAGCCGGTTCGACGTGGCGAAGCGGATCCACCAGGCGTTCGGCACGTTCCACCGCGACAGCGAGGAGCACGGCATCCGCGACATCGTCGTGATCTGCCACGGCGTGACGCTGCGCGCGTTCGTGATGATGTGGTGTCACCTCTCGCCGGAGTGGTTCGAGGAGGAGATCAACCCGAACAACTGCGCCGTGCGGATGATCGAGTCCGGCGTGGATCGCGGCTACCTGTTCGAAGGCTTTCCACGGCGCTGACCGGGAAGGTTGAGTATTTTTTTGGTGCGGATCCGGACGTCCATCACTTCGGTCGCAGCGTGGCGCACGCGGCGGCGATGGAGTCAGCGCCGGTGGTGGTTCCGCTCGAGCCCGTACATTCGAGCGCGACCTCGGCGATCGTGCGGTGGATCGAGACGGTGTAGAGCTTGTCGCCGGCGAGCGTGTCGTCATAGCGAAGCTCCCAGCCGTCGGCGGTCCGCTCTTGCTTCGAGATTCGCGCGCCGGTGACAGCGGCGACGGCGCGCTCGAGACTCGGAGCATTGAGGCCGCTGTTGTTGTTGCGGATCGACAGGCGGACCGACGGCCATGACAGCGCGGCGTCGCTGGCGGTCTGCCGGTCGAGCGTGGCGTTGCCCGGCGCGTCGATCTTCAGCTGGAGGCCGGTCAGCGCGAACGGCGTGGGCGGACCGAGGACCGGGGCAGCAGGTTCGCCCTTGCTGCACGCGGCGACGGCGACAGCGACAGCCCAGATCAGCACGCGGCGCATGCCGCACACGATATGCTTCCGGTGTGCACGTCGTCTACCTGTTCGACATCGACGGGACGCTGCTCCACGCCCACGGCTCCGGCCGCAACGCGTTCGATGCGGTGTTCGCGGAGCATCACGGGATCGCGAACGCGAGCGAGGGCATCCGCTACGGAGGCAAGACCGATCCGCAGATCGTGGACGAGCTCTACGAGGCGCGCCTCGGGCGTGCCGCGACCCGTGACGAGCACGTGGCGTTCATCGCGGCGTATCTTCCGCGGCTGCGCGTGCTGCTCGAGCAACATCCGGTGGAGGTGCTGGCCGGCGTACACGATACGCTCGCGTTCCTCGCGGAGCGGCGCGAGGTGGTGCTCGGCGTGGCGACCGGCAACGTGAAGGAAGGAGCGGCGGCCAAGCTCGCGGCAGCGAAGCTCGCCAGCTGGTTTCCGTTCGGCGGGTACGGGTGCGACTCGCACGTACGGGCGGAGCTGGTCGCGAAGGCCGCGGAGCGCGCGCGCCGCGACCGCGACGTGCGGGAGGTGATCGTGGTCGGCGATACGATCCACGATATCTCGGCGGCACGCGCGTGCGGCGCCACCGTGTGCGCGGTCGCCACCGGTAGCGACACGGCGGAGGCGCTGGCGCACGCGGACGTGGTGTTCCATTCGATGGCGGAGCTGCCCGCGTGGCACGCGGCGCGGTTCGGGTGAGCGTGGCCGGTTCTATCGGATGGCCGATTCCATCTAGATAGTCGAGGAGCCACGGCAGGCGGCGTGGCCGCGGCGGACGGCGTTCTCGCGCGCTCGGCGTGGTTCGAGGATGGCCCGCGGGTTGCTCGACCAGTCCGCATGAGGATGATGTCGATGGTGGTCGCGTCGCTGGTGGCGATCGGCGGCGCCGCGCGTGCGGACGAGGCTCCGTGCGGTGAGACCGAGCTGTCAGCCGAGGCCCGCGCCGCGATCGAGCACGCGAGCGAG
>JAYVLW010000632.1:0-9145 GCA_043759315.1 Myxococcales bacterium | reverse complement strand
GGTGATGCGTTCACCCTCGCGGACTCCGCCGGCAACGTGTACCGCAGGACTGGTGGGGCGACGAATACGACCGTGAGCTCGCTGAGCGTGCTGTATGCCGTGAACGTGGTCGCGAGCGAGGACCTGATCGTGACCGCGACGGTCGACAACGCGCAGTCCGACAGCGAGATCTCCATGGCGGCCCACGTCTACCGTGGCGCCCACAGCGAGCCCTTCGAGGTGCGCGCCGTGGGAGCAGGCGTGAGCTCGATGCCCGAATCCAGTGCGATCTCGCTGACGACTGTCGAGGATCGAGTTCTGTTCGCGGCGCTCGTCCACGAGGAATCGAATACGGTGTCGAGTCCCGGGCCTCGGTTCACGCGGAGAGAAGGCGTGAATGAAACGATCGGGGTCCAGCTCACCACCGAGGATTCGATCGGTTCGGAGCTACCGCCGGCCGCGACGTTCGGGCTCACCGCCAAGACGTCGTGGGCCTGCGAGGGCTCCGTGTTTCATTGAGCTACGGCCCGGGGTGGCCCAGCTCGTGCCGGCGCGCGTCGAGCTCGTCGAGCCACGCCGCGTCGTGCGAGGCGAGGATGGTGGCGCCACCAGCGGCCGCGTGGTCGCGCAGGAGCGTGACGAGCGTCGCGAGGCGCAGGACGTCGAGGCCGTTGTCGGGCTCGTCGAGAACGAGGAGCTTCGGCGCGCCCAGGAGCGCGGCGCCGAGGCACGCGCGCCGGCGCTGGCCGAGCGACATGCGCTCGAGCGCCAGGTCCGCAACGTCATCGAGGCCGAGCGCGGCACGCAGCGCGGGTCCGGGCGGATCGCAGCCGCGCGCGGCGGCGCACAGCGCCCACAGCTCCGAGGCGCGCAGGAAGCCCGGTGGATCGGCGCCCTCCGGAACGTAGCCGAGCGCGCGGCGCGCACGTGTCCGCTCGGACCGCGCGCCCCACACCGAGGCGCCGGCGATCGTGATGCGGCCATCACGCGGTGCGAGGACGCCGGCGATCGAGGTCAGGAGCGTGGACTTGCCGCAACCGTTCGGTCCGATGACGCCGACGATCTCGCCTGCGGAGGCGGTCAGCGACAGCTCGTCGAGGATCGTGCGCGCGCCGCGCTTCACGGTCAGGCGCTCGACGACGAGGATCATGGCGTCACCGTGGCGAGCGCGAGGATGCCCGAGGCGAGGATCGCGAGCAGGCCGGGGGCTCCCAGCGTGCCGAGACAGAGCACGACCACGGCAGCGACGACGATCGCGCCGGTGACCGTCCGCGCTGCCACCGACTCGAGGTGTTCGGCGCCGAGCAGCACGCGGGTCTCGCCGAGCGCGGATCCGACCGCCGCGACGAGGCTGGTCAGGGCGAGGAGGCCCAGGGTCGCGGGATCGGGACGGATCACCAGGGCCGCGGCGATCAGCGCGAGGGTCGTGGCTGCGAGGTGAACGAGCGCGAGCGCGAACGCGAGCGAGACCACGCGCGTGCCACGCCCGATGCCCAGCGATGCGGCGAGCCAGCTCGACTGCCGATGGGACTCGACCAGGACGAGCAGCACGCCGACCTGCGCTGGCACGAGCACGATCGAGATCACGCACGTCCCCAGCACCGCCGCGTCCGCACCGACGACGGCGTTGTTGCGCACGAACAGACCGGCCGCGCCGCCGGCGAGTAGTGCGAGGCCGGTGCCGCGCAGCAGCGCATCACCCGCGCGCCGCCGCAGCGCGCGCGCGTGGAGGCCGCGCATCGCCTGACCCTCGTGCGTCCACCGCGGTGGCCGCGGAGCGCCGAGCACGGGGCGCCAGGCCGCGAGCAGCGCGATCACGAGCGTCCACCCGCCGACCAGCGCCGCGCCGCGAGCGCCGTCGCCGATCGTCCACAGCGCGAGCCAGGGGAACTGGAGCCCGATGATCGCGAGGCCACCGACCAGAGCCGCCCGCGCGGGTGATCCTGGTAGCGAGCGCAAGTACGTCGCGGCATCCGCGCGCACGATCACCCGCGCGATCGGCAAGAACACGAGCAGCCAGATCATGCCGAGCACCACCGCCACCGCCGGCACGTGGAGCGCCAGACCGGTCAGATCCGCGGGCTGCATGCCGGTGGGACCGAAGATCACCGCCGCGACGACGGCCGCGCCGACCCAGACCCCGCCGGCACGTCGGGACGCCGGCCCGATCACCGCCCGCATCCACACCGAGAGCCAGCGGTTCACGCCCACCCTCGACCGCTCCCGGTGGAGGGTTCATTCCCTTGACCGTTGGCGCCGCTTGCGCCTATCTCTGCGGCAGCCGCCATGCAGTTCATCGACGAGGCCGTCATCGAGCTCAAAGCCGGAGACGGTGGAGACGGCATCGTGTCGTTCCGGCGAACCTCGGGCAACCCCCACGGTGGCCCGGATGGTGGCGATGGCGGGCGCGGCGGCAGCATCATTCTCGTCGCAGATGCGAGCCTCTCGTCGCTGCTCGACTTCAAGTACCGGCGGCACTATAAGGCCGAACGCGGCGAGCAGGGCCGCAACTCGGATCAGTACGGCGCGGCGGGCGACGACCTCGTGCTCCGGGTCCCCGTGGGGACGGTGGTCTACGACGACGCGACGAACGTGGAGCTCGTGGACCTCTCCGTCGCCGGCGAGCAGCACGCGATCTGCAAGGGCGGCATGGGCGGGCGTGGCAACATCCACTTCAAGACCGCCTGGAACCAGGCGCCGACCAAGGCGGAGCCGGGCGTCCTGGGCGAGGAGAAGAAGATCCGACTCGAGCTCAAGCTGCTCGCCGACGTGGGCCTGCTGGGCTATCCCAGCGTCGGCAAGTCAACGTTCATCAGCCACGTGTCACGGTCGCGCCCGAAGATCGCGGACTACCCGTTCACCACGCTGGTCCCGAACCTCGGCGTGGTCCGCCTGTCCGACGAGCGCACCATGGTGATCGCGGACATCCCGGGCCTGATCGAGGGCGCCGCCGAGGGCGCGGGCCTCGGGCACCAGTTCCTGCGCCATGTCGAGCGCTGCCGGGTGCTCCTCCACATCCTCGAGAGCACGTTCATGACCGGTCCGGAGCGGTCCCCGCTCGCGGACTTCGACGTGATCAACAGCGAGCTCGAGCGCTATGCACCGGAGTTGACGAACAAGCCTCAGGTCGTCGTCCTGAACAAGGTCGATGCCACCGAACCGGACAAGATCGCGGAGGTCCAGGCGGCGTTCGCCGCGCGCCACGTGGAGCTGCTCACGATGTCGGCCGCCACGGGCGAAGGAGTCGCCCTCGTCCTCGAGCGACTCTGGTCACACCTGGTCTCTGCCAGAGCCGGGTGAGATCCAGAAAACCCCCGATTCGTCGCCTTGATACCCCCCCGGGGCGGTGTTACAACCACTCCATTCCAATAGGAAATTGCGCCGACGCACGGTCGGCGCAATGGGCGACCCGGCGACCAAGTCGGGCTGGAGACCAAGGCATGCGAGCTTCATCGACTGTTGTCGTCCTCTCTTCGTTGGCGCTCGCCGCCAGCGCGCTCGCCCAACCGGGGGCGACTCCAGCGGACGGCGCAGGTAGCGCGGCCGGCAGTGCGTCGGCTCCCGACCCGATGACGGTGAAGCCGGAGGACATGCCGACCGCCGTTCGCATGCGGCGCCTCGAGCAGAAGACGCAGGCGCTCAAGGAGCGCGCGTGGCAGCTCAAGGCCCGGGTCCAGCTGCTCAAGGAGCAGATCCTCGGCGGCGGCGTCGGCGCTCAGGCGTTGATCGCGCACGCGAACGACATGGGCAGCTCGTTCCGCCTGATCAAGCTGATCTACACGCTCGACGGAACCCAGGTGTTCGTCCGCACCGACGAGACCGCCGACAATCTCTACAAGACCAAGGCCTTCGACATCTTCTCCGGCCCGATCGCCCCGGGCAATCACACCCTCTCGGTGCTCGCCACCTACCGCGGCCACGGCTACGGGGTGTTCGAGTACCTCTCGAAGTACACGTTCACCGCGCGCGGCAACTCCACGTTCATCGCCGGCGAGGGCAAGCTCTCGAAGATCGACTGCAAGGGCCACGAGAAGGGTGGCCCGACGATGAAGATGGAGCAGCGCCCGTCGCTCGACTGCAAGGTCACCGAGGTCTCCCCCGAGAAGGAGAAGACCCCGGCCCCGCCAGCGACGACTCCAGCGACGCCTGCGCCTGCGCCGGCCGCCACCCCCGCGCCGGGGAAGTGACCGCATGCAACGCGTCTCTGGTTTGCGGTGGCTCGCGATCTTGCTGCTGAGTCTGCCCGCCGCCGCGCGGGCGGACGTCGAGGGCAAGCTCAACCTGTACGAGACCGAGGCGCGCCAGATCGCGCAGACCTTGCCGCGCCCGAACGAGCTGACGAACACGCAGCAGAAGCGCCGGCTCGTCGACGCCCAGGTCGCGTTCTCTCTCGGTGACTACGACACCGCCGCGCTGATGCTGTTCGACCTGGCCAGCAAGCCGGGCGCCGAGCAGGAAGCGTCGTTGTACTACCTCGGCGAGTCGCTGTTTCAGAAGGGCGACAAGGGCGCCGCGCACACGTACTTCGCGCAGGCCATCGCGCTCAACAACTACGCGGGCAAGCTGTACCAGCCGGCGCTGATCCGGCTCGTCGAGATCGCGATCGATCAACGCGACACCGCCGAGGCGCAGACCAGCATCGCCGCGCTCGATCGCGTGGCGCCGGGCATGCGGCTGCCGCAGATCCCGTACGTCAAGGGCAAGTTCGCCTTCTCGGAGGGCAAGCTCGACGAGGCGCTGCAGCTGTTCGTCGACGTTCCCAAGGGCTCCACCTTCGAGCTCCAGGCGCTGTACTACTCGGGTACCGCGCAGGTCGCCAAGAAGGACCTCGCGAAGGCGACGGAGATCTACACGGATCTCACCACGCGCAAGCCGAAGACCGCGAACGACCGCCGCGTCATCGAGCTATCGCAGCTCGCGCTCGGACGGCTGTATTACGAGCGCGATCAGCCGTCGAAGGCGATCGATAGCTACCTGCTCGTCGACCGCCACTCGGATCTGTTCCCGGACGCGCTGTACGAGGTCGCGTGGGTCTACGTGAAGGCGAAGCAGTTCGACAAGGCGCTGCGTGCGCTCGAGCTGCTGGCGATGAGCGATCCCACGTCGGAGAAGACGCCCACCGTGCGGATCCTCGAAGGCAACCTGCGCATCCGCAAGGCGCAGATCGTGCGTAGCGCGCAGATCGCCGGCACCGTCGACGCGGGCGCCGAGGATCCGTCCGTCGAGTACGACAAGGCCGCCGCGGTGTTCCGCGAGACGCACGATGGCTACTACCCGTCGTACCAGGCGCTGACGCGCATGCTCGACAACGCCTCGGCGGATCCCGCCGACTACCTCGCACAGCTCGCGGGCCGCGCGGCGAACGTGTTCCAGGCGGCGCCGCCGATCCCCGAGGCTGCCGCGCAGTACCTTCGCGAGGAGCCCGACGTCCAGCGCGCCGTCGCGAACCAGACCGACCTCGCCACGATCCAGGCCCACCTCAACGAGGCCGAGCAGACGATCGCGCGGCTCGAGGGCGTGCTGTCGGCGAACGACAAGACCGTGGTGTATCCCGCGCTCAGCGCACGGCGCTCGCGCATCGGTCAGATCCAGAGCGATCTGATCGCGATCCGCAATGACCTCGCCGATCAGCAGCTCGCCTTGATCTCGCCGTCGGGGGAGTTGTTCCAGCTCACGTCGGCGCGCAAGCAGCTCGCGGGTCAGTTCTCCGCGATGGCGAGCCCGGAGGACACCTACCTCGCACTGGTCGCCGACGCGCGCGAGAAGTTCGATGGGATCGAGACCTCGGCCGCCGACGTGTCGACGGCGATCGACTCGACGCAGGCTGTCGCCGTGGCGCTGCGCAAGTACGTCACCGACGCTCCGGGCGAAGGGCAGACCCCGCTCACGCCGGAGCAGACGAAGCAGATCACCGGCGAGCTGGTGGCCACCGCCGGGGAAGCGTTCGCGATCCAGAACGAGCTCGCCGAGATCCAGCGCGAGATCACGCTCGGGCGCGATCTCGCCGGTGTCGGTGACGAGTCGCTTGCCCGGGCGCACACGGCGCGGCGAAGTCTCAAGGCGGCGCAGGACTCCGAGCACCGCTTGCTCGCCGGGTTCGCCGCAGCGAGCCGCGATACGGGGAAGTCGAGGAAGCTCGTCGCGCTGGGAGATCGTGCCGCGCGGATCGCGGAGCAGCTCGATCAGACCGAGCGCCAGATCGACGGCATCGTCGACACGGCGATGGTTGCGGCGAAGGTCACCATCAGCGAAGAGCGCAAGAACGTCGATGCGTACAAGGCGGAGCTCGCCGAGTACGAGATCGAGTCGCGCGCCGTCGGTGGCACCGTCCTCGGCGCCAGCTTCAAGAACGTGAAGGCGAAGTTCTACGACGTGATCGTGCGGACCGATGTCGGCGCGATCGACGTGCTGTGGTCGCAGAAAGAGGACTCCGACGACGACCTCAAGCGACTGAACCTGTCGCGCCAGCGCGAGCTCAAGCAGCTCAAGGACGAGTTCAAGGACATCCTCGAGCAGGCCGTGCCGAACACGCCGGCAACGCCCAAGGCGTCGGAGCCCGCTCCCACCCCGACCGCGCCCTCGGGCAGCCCCGACAAGGGCGCCGGCGGCGAGCGCGTCAGGCCCGCGGATCCGGTGCCCAAGGCGCCGGTCGCGCCGACGGTACGCCCGGATAACGAGACGAAACCCGCGACGAAGGGAGGCTCGAAGTGAGGTTCCCAGCTCTGATCGCGCTGTGCGCGATGATGATCAGCACGCTCGCGAGCGCGCAGCCCGGCACCATGCCCTCGGATCCGGGTTCGGGCCCAGGCCTCGGACAGCCACGCGGCGTGCCGATCGCTCCGATGCCCGACACGGTCCAGCTCTCGCCCGAGGAGAAGGACCAGCTGAAGGACGTCGAGGCCGAGTACGAGCGGTTCACGGCGACCGCGATCGAGCACGACACGCGGATGCGCACGATCGCGCGCCGCGAGTTCGACACGCGCACCGCGGATCTGACGAAGAAGTACGCCGACAGGATCGCGAAGATCGAGTCCGGCCGCGGCAAGCTCCACGGCGACACCATCGCGAAGCTCGAGCAGTTCCTCAAGGACCACCCGGACCACGAGCAGTTCACGCCCGATGCGATGTTCCGCCTCGCCGACCTCTACATCGACAGCTCCGAGGAGGAGTTCGAAGCGCGGATGACCGAGCAGGAGAAGACCGGCAAGCCGGCGGACTCCGATGCGGCGCAGATCGTCGACTACTCGCGCTCGCTCGCCTTGTGGGAGCAGATCCTCACCAAGTTCCCGAAGTACCGGCAGACCGCATCGACCCTCTACCTCGCCGGCTACTACGGCCGCCCGAAGGACGAGCGGAAGTCGCTGCAGATCTTCCTCGCGCTCGCCTGCGCCAATCAATACAAGTGGAACGATCCTCCGCCGGCGATCCCCACGCGCGAAGAAGCGCTGAAGCGGGTCTCGCAGAAGCAGCTCCGCGATCCGTACGCGGCGTGCAAGCCGTATCCCGACGCGGACGTCGAGCTCGTGCGCAACGCGTGGGTTCGCGGCGTCGCGGATGCGCACTTCACGATCCCGGGCGAGATCGACGAATCGATCGCGGCGTACCTGAAGGTGGCCGACGGTGGGAACGAATCGAAGCTGTACGCCGAGGCGCTCTACAAGCTCGCGTGGTCCTACTACAAGCGCGACATGATGGAGCCGTCGATCAAGCGGTTCGACGAGAGCGTCAAGCTGTACGACCAGGTCGTGGCGGCGGGTGGCACGCCGGCGCTCGAGCTGCGCGACGAATCGATCCAGTACATCTCGGTCGCGTTCACCGATCCGTGGGAGGGCGAGTCCGATACCAACCCCACGCGCTCGTTCGAGCGCGCGAAGAACTTCTACAAGGGCCGCGAGAACGAGCCGCACGTCCGCGACGTCTGGGTCGCGATGGGCAAGGCGTTCTCCGATCTCCAGGCGTGGGACCAGGCGGTCGATGCGTATCGCCTCGCGATCGGCCCGCCGTGGGAGCTCAACCCCGGTAACCCGGTCGTCCACCAGGAGATCGTCAACGTGTTCGAGCTCAAGGGCGACAAGTTCGCGGCCGATGCCGCGGCCGCCGAGCTCGCCACGCGCTACGCGCCGGGCACGCCGTGGTACGCGGCGAACGAGAAGGACCGCGAGGCGATGGAGAACCAGCGCCGGATCGCCGAGCGAGCGCTCTACGCGGCCACGCGCAACACGCACTCGGCGGCGACGGTGATGCGCAAGGACTACGACGCCGCGGCGAAGAAGGATCCGCAGGCGAAGGCCGACTACATGGCGATGTACGCCAAGTCGGTCGACCTCTACCGCACGTTCATCACGACGTACCCGGAGAGCGACTACATCTACGAGTTCACGTTCCTCCAGGGCGAGGCGCTGTACTGGAGCGAGCGCTACCCCGAGGCGATCGTCGCGTACACCTGGGTCCGCGACCACAAGGACATGGGCACGGCGTACTTCATCGACTCCGCGCGGTCGATCCTGCAGTCGTACGAGGCCGAGGCGGAGAAGCAGGTCGCCGAGGGCAAGCTGCAGCCGCTCAGGGTCCCGACCATCGCGGACATGAAGGCGCTGCAGCAGCCGTGGAGTCCGGGCGTGATCCCCGACATCTACGTCAAGCTGCAGGCCGAGTACGACAACTACCAGAACGTCGTTCCGGATCCGAAGGCGGCGCCGGGGCAGGGCATCAACGCGGCGCTGATCAGCCTGGCGTACATGCACGTCGACGACGCGATCGCGCGGTTCCAGAAGGTGATGGACAAGTTCTGCGGCGCGCCCGAGGCGGCGAAGGCGAAGGACGGCATCCTCGCGATCTACGAGGCGCAATCGAACTTCGATGCGATCGAGGCGACGAACAAGAAGTTCATCGCGCAGAAGTGCGGTGACGCCGAGAGCATCAAGCTCGCGATCTCGCAGAACCGCTCGCTGAACTTCTCGCGCGCCGCGGAGCTCTACGCGCAGAAGAACTACATCCCCGCGGCCGAGGCGTTCTACCGGTTCTACAAGACCGCGCCGAACACCGATCCGGATCTGCCGGTGGCGCTGTACGACGCGGCGGTCAGCTACAAGCTCGCCGACAAGCCGAACAACGCGCTGTCGCTGTTCAAGGAGTTCACGGCGAACCCGCAGAAGAACTTCCGCGA